>AXYY01000130.1 GCA_000485475.1 Candidatus Ancillula trichonymphae ImTpAt | reverse complement strand
TGCGACACTTGCAAATAATGCTAGACTTTTATTACGCGCATAACATCTGAAGACTTGCTGAAAGTGCGTTTTCTTGACTTTAAACTGGAAAGCGGGAGGGGAGGGGTGCCCTCTTTATGAATAATTTCATGATAACTGTTATACCACAACCTCAAATAAACCACAAGTGTAGTTAGGAGAAGCTGAAAATGGCGTTTTGTTGCGCAAAAACGCGTTTGCGCACCCCAATTCACCCGCGCGCCTGCACAATAAGGTAGTGTTTTGTAGAAACTCCGTTGTGCGCAAAATACAGCAAACTCCTTCAACAAAAAATCTCGGTCATGAAAATGACCGGGATTTTTACTTTATTTAAGTCGCTTAGGCGATTTTAGTCAACTTTTCGTAAATTCGACGTATAAAGTGGTTCCTTCTGATTTTGATTTATAAAAAGAATCCAGATAAATACCCCGAACGTGATCTTTAAGTGCCCCTTGAGTTTCCTTAGTTAAAACATCAAATTCTCTTGTTTCGTTCGGACATATGATATACAACCCAGCATGGACGTTACAGTTACCAGAACCAATGAAATAGCCAGTTTCCCCATCACACCAGCCGGCCCCCACCATACTCGATGTCCGACCTATTCCAAATTCAGTTATCGACATATCCTTTTACATCTTCTTCCTTAACGTTAAAGGTAACATAATTATTACCAGTATTTTTCACTTTAATATGAACCCTTGTTTTTGTTCCTTTACCATTATTCTCTGTCCAAAAATGATCAGTGGTCTTACCAGCATCCAATATCTTGTTCCATATGTACGAACGGAGTGTTTGAACGCATATGCGCTACGCGGATCCACAGTTGTAAACCCTTACAACTAGCAGTGCGGCTAGTGCACTAATGAATATATTCTTAACTGTCTTCATAAAAATTTCTTTCGCTTAATTGACGATTACCTGAGTGTTGTATCACAGAAAAGTTGGAATGTCAAGTCGCCGTTACGATTTTTCTGAAATGTAGTTATAGAATACTTGACATCTTCATTCAACTGTGTTATAATCAACTTGTGACTGATTTGATGGAGAAATGGAGGGGGACGCGATGTTGCGATAAGAGGGCAGTTGGTTCTCTCGTTTGGGGGATGCTTACGCTTGTTCTTGGACTGATATTTTACCGCTTACAACTAGTTGTCAAACTAATGCCAAGAGTGAGTCCGACAAAACCTACAACCAGCAATGATACGAGTGTGGGATGTTTGACGGACAGCCAGATAATCGACTCAGTTCAGTTAAACTTCTAAACTTCTGAATGCCGCACCAACAGATGGATCCGCGGTGAAGGAGTTGGACCTTACAGTTGTTCAGAAGATGAAGCAGCTCGAGGAGCTCGAGTCGCTGGATTCAGACTACGGCAGATGCAAATGATGTGACCAAAAAGACACAGGGCCGTGAGGAGCCGGATGCGTGCGCGCGGTTCGATTGTCAAATTTGGTATCAATATCAGCGAAAAGAACACACCCAACACTCGTAAAACTACTCACCAAGGTTGACATTGATGGCGGTAAGGTTTCTGAAATTGCGAAGAAGTACATGCTCCACGTCCGTTTGCGAAGACTGATTACAAAGATGTGTGCAGTCCGCATACACAGGAGTCGTTGAGCAAAAATGGTGCGTATCCTTCTGGTTATTACTACTGCTGGATGACTCTGGAAGCTGGCTTTGAGCAAAGTTGATCCTGCTGATGTAAGTAAAATCATGGAGCGTGCGCGTCAATATGGCGAGTCCCGTCTGGTGTGTAATGTGCACTGGCTAACAGATGTGCAAGCTGGAAGAGATCTTGCGGCCGCAGTTTTCACGGACGTGCAACAATCTGCTGATTTCTAAAAAGATGTTGAAAAGCTGCGGAAGAAGTTAAGGAAACTCGCAGTAAATCTGAAGTTGTTAAGAAGAACTGGGTAACTACTCTGGACATAACCAAAGAGTTCGCGAAGAGTCATCCTGAAAATGAAACCGCCCAGAAAGTCGCCAAACTCCTTGAACCGTTGAAAGAGTGGTCGTGTGAGAAAGAAATTCAGGCGCTTGCAACAGACAATCAGTTCGTATATTGGTCGTTGATGTAGAGGTCTCTAGTTGAGGTAATTTTTATGGTGTATAATGTGAACATGGAGAAGGTTGCTCTTGTAGGTTTTGGGACCATTGGTTCTGCGGTGGGCAAAATTATTAGTGTTGATGGTGCGAGTCGCCGCACGTCGCTTGCTCATGATCCAAACTCCAAGAGTTTGATTTCTGATATGATTGCGAACCTGGAGGTTACGGCGATCGCTGGTCTCGCAGATACAGAAATCCGCGACCTGATCGATACTAGTCCTGAATATGCTGGTCTTAGAAGTGCCACTGTTACAAGCAATTTTGAGGATATTTACGCCACTAATCCGGACATAGTTGTTGAACTGATTGGCGGCGTGCATCCTGCGTATGAGTTCATCAAGGACGCCCTCTCGCGCGGAATACATGTTGTTACTGCAAATAAGGCGGTTCTTGGAGAATACGGCAACGAGCTTCGGCAACTCGCAGTTCAAAATGGCGTGCAGTTGCGCTACGAAGCTGCGGTTGGAGGTGCGGTTCCTGTTGTGCGTGCGGTGCGTAGTTCGCTGATGGGTGATAAAGTTGTATCAATTACTGGTGTGCTGAATGGTACGACCAATTTTATACTAGACAAGATGACACACGATGGTGCGGATTATGCGGACGCGTTGAAACAGGCGCAGGAGTTGGGCTTTGCTGAGGCGGATCCAACTGCTGATGTTGAGGGCGAAGATGCAGCGGCCAAGATTTCGATACTAGCTTCGTTGGCTTTCGGGCGCGATTTAAAGGCGGCATCTGTTAAACGCACTGGCATTACTGGCATTACTCAGGGCATGATCATCGCTGCGAAGACGCGCGGACAAGTATACAAGTTGATTGCTAGTGCCGTTCGGACTAGTTGTAGTGATTCAAGTGATAATATAGAACTACTAGTCGAGCCGCGTTTGGTGCCCGAAAACAGTGCATTTGGCGAACTACAAGGGTCGATGAACGCTGTTGAAATTGTCAGCGAGTATAGTGGAAAGTTGATATTTTCCGGACTTGGAGCGGGGGACACGTCGACTGCGAGTGCTGTTTTGGCTGATATTGTTGAAATTGCAGCTGTTTAAGTTGTGTTATTAACAACTCATATCGATTTTGTCTAGTTATTAACATTTTCTAGTGTTGAAACTGCTCGTGCACTTTTCTGCTGTTATACTTTTCAGCATGAAAGATGAAGAGTTGGACAAAACCATTGAGGAATGGGATATTCCAGATGCGCACCCCGCAGTTCACGATATGCTTCGAGAAGTGGCGCTCGGGGCACAAGGACATGCAGGTGCTAGTCAAAATTTCGAAGCGTTTTCTGATATCGATGAAGAATTGGATGCGGACAAGAAAATACGCTTCGAAATTGATCGCCGCAGTTTGATTGCAGGTATTGTTTTGCATTTGTACTAGTTGCTGCATTAGGAGAGTCTACTTTGCATACAACGCGGGTGCATCAACTACAACGGCTGGTACATCCGCAAATCCTGTAACAACTTGTCCGGAAAGTGCCGCATCAGCAAGTGCAATTGACGCCAATCATGTCGTGAACATAAATATTGCAACTGTAGAGTGACTTGACCACGCTTTCAGGAGTTGGACCAGCAATTGCCAAGCGCATCATTGAGTATCGTGAACAAAATGGCAACTTCAAGTCAATTGAGGAGCTAAAAGAGGTCAAAGGTATTGGCGATGCGATGTATAACAAAATTAAAGATAAAATATGCGTCAAGTAGTCAAAAGTATGATTAAAGATTTCTACTAGCCGCTAATTTATGGACTTTCTTGCTGATTTTCTTCAGCGCAGAGAAAATGACTGCCTATGTAATTTTGCTGGTCCTGTTTGGACTACTACTAGTTGTGATTTTGTGCAAGCGATTTTCTGGGGCAGTTGTTTCGCAATTCATCATGTGTTTTGTGCTTGTTGTTGTGGGGTTTCTGAGTATGAATTTTCAAAAAGCTGCACTATTTCCAAGCAGTTTACCAAGTCAAGTTGTTGTGAAAATCCAGAGCGTACCTAAATTGAGTAGTAGTTTCAGGAAAACCAGATGTACTTATCAGGCTGAGAGTTTTGAGCCCCACTTTTTCCTAGGCGTTGAGACAACTGGTGATGAAAGTTGCTCGTTGGAATACGGCGCAAAATACAAGTTGAGTGGCAAATACAAGTCCGATGAATTCTACCGTAAAAATGCTGGCAGTATTCAAGTTACAAATGTCGAACTAGTTGAAGAGCCGAGCATTTTGAACAAGTTTTTCAACTCTGTTCGAAGCAGTTTCCGCAACGTTATCAAGCAGGTGGCAGGATTCGTTCTCGGGATGAGTGTTGGCGACCTCAGGTACATTGACTCGGATCTGCGCAGTAGTGCAAACACCGCCGGACTCTCGCACTTGACCTCAATTTCCGGAACGCACTTCATGATTGTCATATCTACTGTCGGCGCTCTACTAGTCCTAATTTGCCGCAAGCGCAAGTTCAACGCACTTGTCAGTTAGTTGCAGTTGTCCTGATGATCTCGCTCGTTCAGTCTGGTGAGTCTGTGAAACGCGCATCGAAACGCGCATCATTCATGGTGATTATTGGATTGCTGGGCACCTTTTTGGGCAGAAAACTCAATCACTCTCCGCACTCTCATTTGTCGTTATATGCTGGTTGCTCTTTGATCCGTGGCTTAGTGTTTCTTATAGTTTTGCACTCTTTTCAGTTGCGTCAGCCGCCATAATTATAGAGGTACAAGACCATGCACCAAGTTTTTGGGTAAAAATACATCGGAGAAACTGCGGCAACAGTTCTCACAGTCCCCTTGGTTGCACAAATCGGCTGTTCACCAATTCTACTCTAGTCATGAACTCATACGTCTCACTATATGCGGTTTTTGCGAACATAATTGCTACTCCATTTGCATCTCCAGTGACGATTTTATCGCTCAGCGCATGCATTCTTGCACCACTTTTGCCATCATTTCACTACTAGTTGCCAACCAAGTCTGCAGCTGGTTTTGCTGCGGTAATTGCTAAAACTGCGGCTCTTACATCTAGTCTACCGCTCGCGAAGTTGCCGTGGATTCCTAGAACTCTGGGCATTCTACTCTTCGTTTTGCTGGTCTTGCTGTTTTTCTCGCGCCTGGATTGTACAGGTTTCTGTACTCGAAGATAACTGGTCTGGCACCTCGCAAAAGTAACGAGTTTTTCCGCTAGAAATCTGCATGCGGTTGCAAAACTGAAGTCCAAGATACTCAGGCACCGATAATTTCTGCGACACTAGTTGCGTGCATCGTGGGAGTTTCTGGCGGGATCTACTACGGCAAGACTTGACTCGGCTAGTTCAGTTCCATTCCGAACAACTGACTGATTGCTGCGTGCGATGTTGGTCAGGGTGACGACATGGGGGTGGTTCGAACTGGCGCGCACTCTGGAATTGTAATTGATGTTGGTCCTCAAACGGGTGCCTGCAGAAGCTGGGCATTAGCAAAATCGACATGGTTGTATTGTCGCACTATCATAATGACCATGTTGGTAATCTTGAAGACGCACTCGGGGGTAGAACTGTTTCCACTGCACTTCTGGATCCGGTCAAGCAACCAGAGCAGGGGAAGTGCAGGAAGTGTGGGAAGTTAATAAAATTCTGAATCAGAAGAACACCAGCAAGCAGAATGCGTTGAACGGATTGTGCGGTGAGTGTGACACTTCGAGTGCTTACTCTGTGTCAAGTGGCAGGTCATTTCTGTCTACGATGATGCAAGTCGGATGGATCGCTGGTGAACCAAAGTAAACCACTAGAAAAGTCTACTAGTAGCCCTAAAAAAACTGCTGGAGAAGACGACCGTGAGAACAAAGTTCAATTGCGATGCTTTTTGATGTCAATGGCGTGACGTACTTTACTGCGTGTGATCTGGAGACCAACGGAGGAGATGCGGGCGCGCTGCGACAACTACGCACGCAGAACATTGAGGGTGTTGATGTGTTGTCAAGGTGAATCATCATGGCTCGAAGATGCAGTCGAAACCGCTGAACAACCAACCAGCTGAGTCCCGCAATTGTGGTTTATATGGTGGGCAAGAATAACTACGGACATCCGAATACGGACACAATCAAGTCTTTTGAACAACTTAGTGCGAAAACACTGCGTACAGATTACTATGGGGGACTTGTTTAATCGGACTTGACGCAGAATTACAACATGGTAACTTTCAATGAAAAGTAGTCAGATTTTGTAACTACTCAACAGCTAGTAACATTTTTTGTTTTGATGATGATTTTACATTTTTCGTATGATTATATTAAAACTGTGCGCGGTATAATGCTGTTAAATTCGAAAACGGAGGTTAAATGAAGAAGATGAAAAATCGGAATATTGCAATTATTAGTGATAGTGCTGGAAAAAATGAGGTGCTGTCTCACGTTTTGCAGGAGCAGTATAATATAACTGAATATGCTAAACTTGAAGAGTTCTCGGTGAACTTGAAGCATCTTCAGCTAGTAGTTATAATTTGGTGATATTGGATTATGCGGGTACAAAAAACTCGTCCGATATTATTAAAATTCGTGATATTTCAAACTACGAGGATAATCCATTGTTAATTCTTGTTCTGTCTTTAAGTGATAAGCTAACAGATAAAATTGAGTCCTTTGATTGTGGTGCAGATGAGTACATAGTAAAACCATATTAGTTCACCTGAACTAATCTCGAAGATAAACGCACTGATTTGCGGTATTCATACGGGAAAGACCTGCAAAAGGAGCATGAGTATACTTACGAGAACATTTCACTTAATGAATGGACGCGTGAGATAAAAGTTAATGGCCGTAAGATTAAGTTAACTAGGAAAGAGTACCAATTTCTTCTGACATTGATCAAGGTGTCCAATTATCCAGTCTCAAGAGATAAAACTCTTCGGTATTTTGTGGAACTACGACGGTTACCGATCTATGAGTAATGAAGCCAACCTGAACACGCACGCAAGTTCACTTCGCAGGAAAATCAAGTTGGTCGATCCAGTAGCCGCGAAGCTAATCGTGACAGAAAAGTGCTACGGCTATAAACTTGGCATGTGTTAGTGCGACACCTGTACCAAAAGGTTCACAAGGTGTATAATGTTGTGGTAGATGAGAGAAGTTGCAGTATATGTACATGTGCCATTTTGCGAGTTCAAGTGCGGATACTGTGATTTCTGCGCCCTGCAAATCGGAACAAGTAAGTCAAACGAGAAGTTAAATACACTGGTAGATGAATTCAAGTGGACTCTGCGCGCTGAATTGCTCGGGCGAGCTGAAATTCTGCGAACTTGTCAAGTGTCGTCCGTCTTCTTCGGTGGAGGAACGCCAACCATTCTCAAGGCAGAAGATATATGCTTCATAATTCAGGAGATTAACAACTTTTCGCGTGGAATTTTGGAAGGTGCAGAAATCACGGTTGAGACAAATCCGGGCATCAGATTTGGTCAACGGCAGAAGTATTTGAGCACGTTGCATTCTGGTGGCGTGAACAGACTTTCAGTTGGTGTTCAATCATTTGATGCACAAGTTCTTCGCACGCTTGAACGAACGCAGGAGGTGCAAGACGTTCAAGGAATAGTGCAAGAGGCGAAGCAACTGGGGTTGAAGATAAATCTGGACTTGATTTACGGAACTCCAGCCGAAACTCTTGAATCTTGGGAGAACTCCGTAAAATCAGCAGTGAAGTTGGATGCGGATCATCTGAGCCTGTATGCGTTGACACTAGAAGATGGCGTTCGTCTAGCCAAGCAAATAAAGCGCGGCAAGTTGGTGCAGGTTGATGAGGATTTCCAGGCGCTGAAATATGAACGTGCTGATGAAATTCTGCAGAATTCTGGTTATGATTGGTATGAGGTGTCCAACTGGGAGAAGTTGTCTGATAAACCTGGCGAGAACCGATCCACGCATAATCTTAACTACTGGCTAAATGGCGAGTACATCGGAATTGGACCATCCGCACATTCAAGTCTCCGCGTAGATTCTACCACACGCTCGCAGAATGCTTTAACTGTATCAAAGCGGTTCTGGAATATTTCAGCAGTTTACGAGTACGTCCAGTTAGTGCGAGACGGGAAACTGCTGGTTGAAGCAGAAGAGGTGCTGAATGAGCGCGAAAAGTTGTACGAAAGTGCTTTACTTCGCGCGCGCCTGAACGCCCCCATAACGAACTGCACGTACAAAACACTAGAAAAATTGATTGCAGCAGAATTGGTCAATCCAGAAGATTTTAGGCCTACTGTCAAGGGTAGATTGCTAAATGACGAGATTGTGCGTATTCTGGTTGAAGATGAACTACAAAACCGCACCAACTCTGCGCGAAGTTGTCCAAAATACAACACTTCGCAGTGCTTGTCCTGTCCTCAGTGCGTGATGGAGTAACGGAGTAGAAAGCGTCAACTGTTGTCATTCATCATCTGTTGAAGTTCGCTGTAGATGTCCTCGAATCTGGATATTTTACTCTTGTAGTCTGACTTCTGCGTCACTCTCAGGCGCTCTTTAATTGATGCCAGATATTCATCATCAGGTGCTGATTTTTCACTTGAATTGTCATTCATCTAGTTTCCTTTTTGTTGTTTAAATATTCTAGTGCTTTATCAGTTGTGATACGGCCGCGTTTAGTTCTTGCCACGAAACCTGTGCGCACAAGAAAGGGTTCAACAACTGATTCAATTGTTTCCGCCTCTTCTCCAACTGAGCTCGAAAGTGTTGTGATTCCAACTGGACCGCCACGAAATTTAGTGACTATCGCTTCTAGCACAAGTCTGTCGAGTCTGTCAAGTCCTGCAGTGTCAATCTCGTATAATTCTAGCGCCTTCAGGGTGGACTCCATGTCGATAATTCCACTTCCATAAACTTCACTCCAGTCCCGCACCCGCCGCAGTATTCGGTTCGCAATGCGTGCAGTTCCTCGTGAGCGCTTTGCAATTTCAAGTGCCGCACTTTCTTCAATGTCCAGTGACAAAATCCGCGCAGATCTTCGCAAAATCTTGACCAACTCATTAACATCGTAGAAGTCCATTTGTGCAATAAATCCAAAACGGTCCCGAAGTGGTGCGGGCAGTAGTCCAGAACGAGTAGTGGCACCAATCACCGTAAAATGCGGAAGTGGAAGTGCAATGGCGGTTGCACCAACTCCATGACCAACAACAACATCAACACGGAAGTCCTCCATAGCAACATACAACATCTCTTGTGCTGATTTAGCCATGCGGTGGATTTCGTCAACGAAAAGCACTTCACCCTCAGTTAATGAAGACAGTATCGACGCCAAATCACCAGAATGTGCGAGTGCAGGACCAGAAGTCAAGCGCAACGGGACACCCAGTTCATTTGCAACGATCATCGACAGCGTAGTTTTACCAAGGCCTGGAGGTCCGGCAAACAATATGTGATCTGGCGGCGCTGAGCGACCCAATGCGCCCTTCAACAGCAGCGACAACTGATTGACAACGGCTTTCTGACCAGCAAAATCATCAAGATTGTTCGGGCGCAAACTAGCCTCCACCGACTTTTCAGTTTCAATTGCCTGCGAATTGCTAATGCGCACATCTTCAGAACTCATCACTACAATTATACCATACAGCCTATGACATTTTGCAGAGCATGAAAATACTTAGACCTCAGCGAACGGAGCGCACGTACAAACTACTGCGTAGATTTTCTCCACTTTACTCCACAAACTTGTAGTTTTCTGCAAGTCCTGAGTTTTCTTTGTGTTTTAGCCAACTCTTGACGGCTTAGTGTGCAGATTTCATTGTCAGCGGTTGATATTTTTTATAAAAACTGCTCCATCTTACTTGACATGTGGAGGAGAGTGGTGTATAATGGAGTCCAGGTGAACGAATGGCAGAAACTGTTGATGACTTGATCCCAGATTTGTTGCTGGGAACTTACACGCCAAGATTGGATGACAAGGCGCGGTTGGTTTTACCTACCAAGTTTAGGGGCGCACTAGAGCGCGGACTGGTGATGACTCGCGGACAAGAGCGGTGCTTGTACATACTGCCAATGAATGAGTTCAAGAACATATACACGCAGATTAAAAATGCACCTCTTGGGGACAAGCTCTCTCGTGATTACTTGCGCATTTTCCTGTCTGGTGCAGTTGATGAAGCGCTTGACAAACAGGGAAGAGTTACAATTCCGCAGATTCTACGCACTTATGCGAATTTGGATCGGGATGTTGTGCTGATCGGTGCGGGAACCAGACTTGAGGTGTGGGACACGCGCGCATGGGACGAATACTTGCAGAGTAATATTGATGCGTATTCGCAAACTAGTCAGGAGGTACTGCCCAGATTATGACAACTTCTACGCCTCAGCACATTCCAGTCATGCTTAAAACAACCTACGAACTACTAGCCCCTGCACTCACGAGTTCCAGTAGTTTTTTCTTGGACTGCACGCTCGGACTTGGCGGGCACAGTGAGTACTTCTTGCTGAATTTGTCTGAGCTGAAAGTCATTGGAATTGACCGAGATTTTCGTGCGATTCAATTCAGTAGAAATCGTTTGGGCAAGTTTTCGCACAGGTTCACCGCTCATCATGCGCAATATTCTGAACTAGATGCTGTTTTGGAGGCTGAAAGTGCGAGACCTGATGCAATTCTGTTTGATTTTGGGGTCAGCTCAATGCAACTTGATGATAAAGAGCGTGGATTTTCGTATACTAAAGACGCACCTTTGGACATGCGTATGGACCAAACTACTGGGGAAACTGCACTTGAGTTGATCAGGCGCCTGAGCGTTAACGAGCTGACAAGCGTAATCTGCGAGAATTCTGGTGAGAGGTACGCATTTCAAATTGCCAAGAAAATCAAGGCTGGTGATCCAACAACAACTGACGAACTTGCGTCAACTGTCCGCATGGCGTTACCGAATTCAGCAAGAAAGGATGCGCTGTCTTCGATTAAACGCACTTTCCAGGCGCTGCGTATGCAGGTCAACGGTGAGATGGAACAGATTACAAGAGGTCTTGAAAAAGCAATTCTTGCACTAAAAATAGGCGGTAGAATTCTTGTACTTTCGTTTCACTCTGGAGAAGATATGGTTACCAAGAACATATTCAAAAAAGGAACTGAAGAGTTCATCGATTTGAAGTACAAACAACTTGGGTTTCCGTTTAATCCGGCGGATGCGAAGAAACCGTACTTGAAAGTTATTGTCAACGGTAAAGGTGCGAGTGATGATGAAGTACTGGAGAATAGTCGTGCAAAATCTGTTCGTTTGCGGTGTGTGGAAAAAACGCGAGCACTCGATGAATGCGAGGTGCTTTGAGTTTGGGATACGGTAGAGCGCAGGTTGCGCATACATCAAGACGCACGAGCAGCGCTCAGTATGCAGTTAGGGAAGAATTTGAGAAACCGAAGTTGAATTTGGTTAAAGCCGAAGTTGGGGGGACTTTAACCAACTCAGCATTTACCGTTGTACTTTTTGCGGTAGTAATTCTGGGGTTCGTGGGCGTTATGGTGCTCAACACGTTAGTTTCTGGACTTTCTATTAGGGTAAGTACGCTTGAGTCGCAGATTTCCAAGTTGAATGAGGACACACAGGCGCTGAATGTGCAGATGGAAGAGAAGGGAACTGTAATTCCAAGTGAGGCAAGCAAACTGGGCATGATACTGCGCGATAAGACCATTGTGGTTAACCTTGATAACAACCACATCAGTAATTATCAGTTGACAAAGGAAGAAGCAGATCGTGCCTATGAAGCCACAATACAGCACTAGTGATTTTTTAGTGAGCGCCGCCAACAACTTCGATGTGAAAACTGCGCGGTATAAGTTCATGCGTGGATTTATAATCTTGCTGATATTGGTTCTTGCTGGTGGTTTAATACGGGTGCAGATTGTGCAGGGATCAGATTTGGCTAAAACGGCGCGCCTCAGTAGAACTGCAAAAGAAGTGCAACTTGGTAGACGAGGCGATATTCTTGATGATTCCAATATTGTGCTCGCAACTTCAGTTGACAAATATACCATTGCAGTTGATCAGAAGTTGATCCAATCTTGGCAACCAATACACTGCACTGGCACTAACTCGAACAGTTGTCATCAGATCAACGGCCATGATGTTGCGCAAGATGGAGCGTGCGGAGTTGCTCAGATGCTTGCTCCGCTGCTCGGGCAGAATCAGCAAGAATTAGCATACAAGCTCAACGGCGAGTCTCAGTACAAGATTATTGCAAAAGATGTTGATCCAGCAGTTCAGCGCAAAGTTGTTGCATTGAATCTAGGCGGTATGGTTAGCTACAAGAAAGTGCCCTCGCGCGTATATCCGAATGGGAATATTGCAGGTCCTGAAGTAGGTTCAGCAAATGCACATACAGATGACGATGGTGTGGATAAAATCAAGGCGTCCGCAGGCATTGAGCTGATGATGGACGATGAGTTGACTGGACAACCTGGTGAATACATTTATGAAACTGGTAGTCGTGGGGAGAAGATTCCATCAACCAAAAGCGTGAAGAAGCAAGCGGTTGATGGGCATAATGTCAAGACGACTCTAAACTTGGACGCGCAGTGGCGGTTGCAGTCAGCTTTGGATAAAGCCAAGCACGATAATTCTGCTGATTGGGCGCTCGGGGTCATCGAGAG
>AXYY01000129.1 GCA_000485475.1 Candidatus Ancillula trichonymphae ImTpAt | reverse complement strand
GTTCAAGGATTTAGCACTCGAAGTTGCCAAAGAGTCATTCAGACTGTCGAAAACTCAAGACCTTGAGGTAATACTGGACGATAAGTCCCCAATACATCAGAGGCCTGGTTGCTCGAAGTTCGTGGTCATGAAAGTTGAGAGCATTGATAGTGCGGCACAAACTCCGCAGTGGATGGTTGATCGACTTGAAAGTGTGAATATTCGCTCAATTTCGCTACCAGTTGACGTAACTAACTTCGTTATGATGCATTTTGGCACTCCACTGCATGCATACGATCTGGACACCTTGACTATGCCGGTGGTTGTTCGTCGCGCGCGCGCTGATGAAACTCTTGTTACTCTGGACGGCAAGGTTCACAACCTGCATCCTGAGGACTTGCTAATTTGTGACTCTAGCGGTGGCACTGGCGCTCAGGCTGTTGGAATTGCTGGAGTTATGGGTGGTCAGAAGACTGAAGTAACGCAAAACACCAAGAATATATTGCTAGAAAGTGCGTATTTTGACCCAGTTAGTGTTTCAAGATCTGCTCGTCGTCATAAAATACCCTCAGAAAGCTCAAAGCGATTCGAGCGTGGAATTGACTCGAACTTGCAGTTGGCAAGTGTGTACTTTGCGGCAAAATTACTGTCTAAATACGGTCATGCGAAGTTATCAGAAAGTTACTGCGAGGTTGGAGATGGCTTGCCAAACTGGACAATAGACTTCTCTTGTGCGGAAGTTTACCGTCTACTTGGTGTGGAAATTGAAACTGAGCAAGTCGTTAAAATACTAGAAGAGATCGGTTGTAGTGTTAAAAAAACTGATGAAGATGCGCAATTTGCAGTTCAAACGCCGTCATGGAGACCGGATTTACGCACTCAGGCAGATTTGGTTGAAGAGATTGCTCGGATATATGGATACGATAAGATTCCTAGTGTTTTACCGGTTGTCGCTCGTGCGGTTCATAAACCACTAGCAAAAGTGGAGAGAAGTATCAACATGCGCAAGTTGGTGTCAACTGTTTTAGCAGCGCGTGGTTTTACGGAGGTTCTGAGTTATCCGTTCATCTCTCGCAGCAACCTGCATGATGAACCTTCTGCATACGTTGAGTTGGCTAATCCGCTAGCTGGTGACAGACCGTTCTTGCGCACAATTCTGCTAAAAACACTTCTTGAAACTGCCTCCCTAAATGTTCGGCGCGGAAAGAAGAACTTGCAGATTTTCGAGATTGGTAGTGTTTACCACCCGCCAAAAGATCCGCATGCAAAAGTTCCGCAGTTCGAGGGCGGAAAGCCGCTGAGCAAAATTGAACTGGGGCAAATTGCGCGCGCAATGCCGATACAGCCGAAGAAGATTGCTGGAGTAGTTGTCAATTCAGGAGCTAGAAAGGAGTGGTTCTCTGGTCAGGCTCCCGCACCAGATAAGGAGATGAACTGGGTGCGTGCGCTTGAAGCGGCAAAATCTGTAGTTGCACTTTCTGGTGCGTGCCAAAGTGGTAGTTTGGTGGTTGAGCAAATTCAACTGGAGAATTTTAGGCTACTAGCAATTGCTGAGTTCCTCCACCCTGGAAGATGCGCGAAATTGCTACTAGCGGGCAAAGAAGTTGGAATAGTTGGCGAACTTGATGAGTTCGTCTGCAAGAAATATGACCTACCACCTCGAGCATCTGCATTCGAAATTGATCTTGATGCGTTGGTGAGGTTGCATTCACCAGAGCCGCTCAAAGCGGTGCCTGTGTCCACATATCCTGAAGCTCTGGAAGATTTTGCATTTGTGGTGTCGAAAGACCTGTACTCTGCAACTGTTGTATCTGCGGCAAGAAGTGCCATTGAGAGGACCTCAAAGAAACTTGGAATCTGCATAATCTCGCACGTTAAGGTTTTCGATGTCTTCACGCACGAGAAGTTGGGAATGGACAAGAAATCGCTATCAATTTCGGTAACTTTGCAGGCAGAAGGTTCCACACTTCAACCAGAGGAAATCAGAGCGTTCAGGCAGAAGATTATTGAATCTGCTGAAGAAGTTGGAGGTGAACTTAGGTCATGAAGAATCCAGTACTGATTATCACAGGACTTTCGGGATCCGGTAGATCACATGCAGTTGGTGTACTAGAAGATTTGGGCTACTTCGTTGTTAACAATCTACCGCCCAAGCTCATACTACCACTTTTGGATATGACTACCAAGAATGCCAGTTCTGTTGAAAAGATTGCAGTTGTTGTTGATGTGCGTTCACGTGAATATTTCACTGACTTGACCGATGTGCTCAGGAGTATGCATGCGCTCAACACAAAGTACAAGATTATGTTTTTCGAGGCGTCTGATTCTGAACTGGTCAGACGCTTCGAGCATGTTCGAAGACCGCATCCATTTCAAAACGGCACTACGACTCTGCTGAAAAGTATACAGTTGGAGCGAGGTTTTCTCACAGATTTGCGCAATGTTGCTGATTATCAAATCGATACAACTGATCTAACAATTCATGACTTATCGCGCACAATTGTTAAAATACTTGAAGGCAAAATAAGCAAACTGAAGATTTATGTCACGTCTTTTGGGTTCAAGCATGGCGTTCCAATTGATGCAGAATTTATGGTAGATGTTCGATTTTTGCCGAACCCGTTCTGGGTGGAAGCGCTGAAAGGTAAAACTGGTAGAGATCCGGAAGTTGCTAATTATGTCTTGAGTAATCCATCAGCTGTTAAGTTTCTCGACTCCTTTACTCAGACAACAACACAGATATTCTCAGAGTTTGTCTATGAAAACAAACCGCAGTTGATAATTGCTTTTGGCTGCACCGGAGGTCAACACAGGTCGGTCGCTATGGCAGTTGAATACGAAAAGAAGTTGAAAAAGTTAGGGTATTCAGTTAATCTGACTCATCGAGATAGTTGAGGTGCTCAGGACAACTTCTAGCTGTGTGACTTAATCAGTAATCCTAAATGCATCAGCTCTTTATACAACTCTTCGCAGTTGTTGTTGACGACTTCACACGCTCGTATCTGCTGCTTAAGGTCCGAAATGCGCGTGGACAGTGCGTATTCAGTGATTTTGCCAATCAGTTCATTCGAAAGTGTGGTCACCTGCTTGTCCTCAGTAATGGGGACTAGAAAAGTTGATAATCTGTTAAGTGAACTGCGCTCATTTTGATCAAAATCTTGACCGATAAGTTCAATCCACGCCTTCGATTTCAGCGACTTCCCAGTGTCCACTCCCCCAAGTTCAACTATCTTGTTGAAGACTTTCTTGAGGAACGGATGCGCGAGGTAGTCACCCTCTAGCTCCAAAAAGTTGTCACCTTCAATCTCCTCAGGAAACTGCAAGACCAGCGCCAACAACTGGCTCGAAACTAGTGTCCGCAGATCGCTCGGCTGTTTTTGTGCTGGTTGCTCAGCGCGTTGATTTACAACCACCTGCAGAGACTGCGACTTAAAATTACGTATTGCTGCTCTAACTTCCGCTTGAACAGTTGTAATTGGAACGCCAACTTTTCCTGCCAAAATGCGTGTGTACTCTGGTCTAAGCGCGCGGTCTTTAATGGTGGCAATTATACTTGCGGCTGAGCGTGCGGCACCAACTCGCCCCTCTGATGTTGTGATGTCGTAATCTCTAATGACGGTTTGAATTGCGAACTCAAACATCGGAATTGCCGTATCAACCAGATTTTTCAATGCGAGATTACCTTTTTGGATCCGCAGATCACAAGGATCGCCGCCGCCTGGAACAACCGCAATATATGTCTGGGCAACAAAACTCTGGTCATCGCCAAATGCCTTCATCGCCGCATTCAATCCAGCTTCGTCACCATCAAATATGAAAACAACTCGTCCAGATCGTTTCTGCATTGAGGTAGTAGTTGAAAGTGAGGCGCTGAAATCAGTATCCCCCATCAGGCGGCGGATGATTTTGATGTGCTCTGCTCCAAAACTAGTTCCGCAAGTCGCAATCGCCGTATCAATTCCTGCCAGATGCATCGCCATGACATCAGTGTACCCTTCCACAATTACGCAACTATGAGTTTTACCAATCTTCTTACGAGCCAAATCCACACCATACAACACACTTGACTTCTTGTACACACGAGTTTCACTAGTGTTCAAGTATTTAGCGTCGAAGAAATCGTCATCATACAGTTTTCGTGCACCGAACCCCAAAATATCACCTGCAGTGTCTCGAATTGGCCAAATCAACCGCCCTCGAAATCGATCAAGCACTCCGCGCGCGGTCGCAGTGACCAAACCAGCAGCCTCAAGTTCCGCGCGCGCAAAACCCGCATTCTGCATGTGCCGCACTAGATTATTGGATCCGCGCGGGGCGTAACCAACACCAAATTGAGCACAGTCATCGTCCGTGAACTTGCGACCATACATCATGTCCCACGCGACTTGAGCTTCCTGAGAGCGCAGCTGGCTGGAAAAGTAATCACCGGCAATTTTATTCGCTTGAAGTATTCTTGAGCGCGTTATTATACCATCTTCATCCGACTTCACCCTCCGCTTGAAGACCTCTTTGTAGTTAATCAAATAGCCAACCTTTTGTGCGACAATTTCTAGTGATTCTGGAAAGTCCACGCCGTGCATCTTCATGATAAATGTGAACACATCGCCGCTTTCTTGGCAACCGAAGCAGTAGAATGTTCCAGTTGATTCGTTGACGGTAAATGATGGAGTTTTCTCGTCGTGGAATGGACACAGCCCCTTCGCCGCGTTGACACCAGCGTTTCTCAAAGTTACGAATTGCGACACTAGATCCGTTATGCTCACGAGATCTCGAAGTCGTTCAATCTCCTCTTTTGGTGCGATTTTCGGCATTAAACTACCCCTATTAGCGACTTCGCAATTTTCGCAGCAGAAAAGTCAGTCAAACAAGCAATTTGATCAACAACTACCCTCAACTTCTGGTCATCAGTTGCTGAATCGTTAAAATCATCTTCAAACATCTTATCTAGACCTTGACCATGCATGAAAGAATCTGCCAAGTCATATATAATCTGCCTCTGTTTTTTGGACACATCCATTACATCGCGCGTGGACACAACGAACGCCGCAGAAAAACCTTTAAGAACCTGTATTTCTGCGTGTGTAGTTTTTTTCAAATTCAACTTGCGATGATACCGTGTTGCAAAACTTGAAGAGCGCTTAGGATCAGAAACCAGAGCGTTTTCAGTCTTGACCGCGAACCTGCCTATTAGAGTTGATGTCATATTCTTTAACTTTGCATACGAACTCCTTGAACCTGTAAACTCAATGTCTAGCACACCGATGGACTCCAGCCTATCAACTGCATTTGATAGTTCATCATCATCAGCCTGAATTCCATACCAGTTGTGGATGGTATCAAAAACCAATTGTCGACTACTCTTGTCACGCAGAATTCCAAGTGATTTGCCGGTGAACGCGCCTGAAACCAATGCGTCTTCAACATCGTGCACACAGTAGGAGATGTCATCTGCCAGGTCCATAATTTGTGCCTCAATGCACTTGTTGTGTTTTAGATCTTGAGGAGTTTTCATCCGCACCCAGTTGTAGATTGGCTTATCACCATCGTAAACACCGAACTTCAAGGTCCGATCCGATGTTCGATGCTCCGTTGCATCTCTTAAATACCAGGGATACTTGATGGTTCCATCAAGAACTGCGCGCGTTAAGTTCAGACCAGCCGATTCTCCAGTGGGCGCGAAAATCTTCGGCTCAAGGCGAGTCAGCAAGCGGAATGTCTGCGCGTTGCCCTCAAAACCGCCGATGTTTTTAGCAACCTCGTTTAGTGCAAGTTCTCCGTTGTGCCCAAAGGGCGGATGCCCAACATCATGCGCCAAGCACGCAGCATCAACAACATCTTCATTACAGCCAACTTTTGTGGCAATTGTCCGTCCGATTTGTGCCACTTCAAGCGTATGCGTCAACCTGGTACGCACAAAGTCATCAAAACCCGCACCAAGCACTTGAGTCTTCGTACCTAGCCGCCTAAGCGAAGATGAGTGCAGAATTCGTGCACGATCTCGTTCAAAATCACTTCTCACAGAGCTGTGTTCTTCATTTGGAACATATCGCTCAAAGTCAGCCTCTGCATAACCCAACATCAACGGAGCCTCTTGGGGATTGGTCCCGTGAAGTCAATTACTGCTGACGGAACGCCACTGTATACTTTGCGCTTGTAGAAGAATGCGTCAACTCTCTTGCCAAAAAGTTTGACAACATCGCTAACTTCCTCAGGAGTTGCCTGACCTGCTTTATTAGCCGAACTACAGTATAACGGTCCCACGAACTTGATCAAATCAGAAACTAGTCGATTACTGGAGATCCGCAATCCAACAGTTTCACCAGGTGTATTTCTCTTAGGGACAACAATTGTGAACGGACCTGGCCAGTTCCTCCTGGCGAACAGTTTCGCATTCTCGTTGAAGTACCCAATCAAGTACGCTTGATCAAGAGTTGCAACTAAAACTTGAAGTTGTTTTGACGGTGACCGCCCCTTAAGCTTGCAGATTAAATTGGCAGCATGCGGTAGGTAATACGAACAAGCCAAGCCAAGCACGGTCTCAGTTGGCAGGACAACTACGCGTCCGTTCTCCAAAGCCCATGCAGTTTGTGCAATCTTGGACTCGTAAAACAGCTGCCTAGCAAGCAACTGTGGATCATCGTATTTACGAATCGGGCGTACACGCGCATGAAATGCGATTTTTAGCTGCTTTCCGTAAAGGTCCAAATTGGAACCCTTGTGCGTAACTAAATGCACCTCAACTGTAAACTTGTCATCATCAAAAGTTG
>AXYY01000128.1 GCA_000485475.1 Candidatus Ancillula trichonymphae ImTpAt | reverse complement strand
TGTGAACGTGAAAGTGTCGCTGAAGACCATCTCAATTACAACTGCGGACTCTTCGCTCACCGTCAACTATCCAGGTTGATTTGGTGCACAGCGGAGTTTTGCTCTGCAAAAGACCACTCTGAGCAACTTTAAACAAAAGGTGAAAAATTCAGAGCAAAACTTGATATTCTAATTCTACTGTGGTATTACATTTAAGTAACTGTAACTGAGATGAAAGGAATTCTTATGAAGACAGTTAAGAATATATTCATTAGCACACTAGCAAGTAATACTGGTTGTAGGGTTTACAAGTGTAGATCCGCGCAGCGCGTATGCGTACACTCCATCAACGGAACTGAAGCAGGATTTTATGACTCCTGGTGACTCGGAAGTTTTCTAGACGGAAGAGGATGACCATCACGGAACGAAGACAAAAGTTCATGTTGAACTGAAGAATACTGGCAAGTATGGTATTAAGTTCAAGGTTGAAGAGGATGTAAAAGAATATTCTGATATGTGGTCATGGAACCCAAATAAAAAGAGTGGTCTTGGACTCACGAGACTGAAATATTCATAAACCCAGATAAACAAAGGAATTTGATGTTGTAACCAATGAGCACACCAAGGAGATTGTTAAAAGATCATGTTCGGGGCATTTATGTACATGTTCTCAGCACATCCGATCCCCTTACCGGTATAAGGTAAACTTCCATCTACTACCCTTCACGTAGACTTCAGGCAGGAAGGTTAACCAGTCGTTTGCGTGATCTAAAAAAGTAAAAATCTCGGTCATTTCCATGACCGAGATTTTTTATATTTAGGTCACGCAAGTCCAGACCAAGATGCGCAAGTTAAAGCGAGGAGGAGGACTAGACTTGACAACTGACGCAAAAAGGTGTACACTGTTCTCTAGTCTAAGTGGCGAGGGAGCTACAAAAGTAGCACCGTTATCGACAAAACGGCATAAGGAGAAGTATGGCTGATTATTCATTTGATGTTGAAGAGAGAACTGAGTTCGGAAAGGGTTTCGCTAGGCGGGCTCGTAGTGCGGGAAAAATACCTGCTGTAATTTATGGCGGTGGAAGTAATCCGCTACACATTTTTCTACCTGCGCATGAGACTGCTCGCGCAGTTCGTTTACCGAATGCGTTGTTTGAACTACAAATTGCAGGTAGCAAGCACTTGGCACTAGTGAAGGAGATTCAGCGGAATTTCGTAAGCCGCGAGATTGAACACATCGACCTGTTTGAGGTGAAGGCTGGACTAAAAGTTGATGTGCGCGTTGAGCTGAGGGTCGTGGGTGAGACGAAGCCTGGAACTGCCGTATCAATCTCATTCAGGAGTATTGCGATCACAGTTGATGCGACGAAGATCCCCAGATTTATTGAACTAGATATTAGCGGTGCAACCGAAGGTACATACTACCGAGTTGCTGATATTGTACTTCCTGAGGGTATCACAACAGCTTTTCGCCCGGATATGGTTGTTGTTGCAGTAAAGGCGCGCGCAGTCCGAAAGACCAAGCAGGTGGATGTTGCTGGCGGAGGAGAATCTGAAACGGAAGCTGCAGAATAATGGCGTGGATTGTCTGCGGTTTAGGTAATCCAGGCACCAAGTATGAGCAGACGCCGCACAACGTCGGGTTTCGAACCGTTGATGAATTGTGCGAGCAGTTGGGTGCGCGCTGGAGTTCAAAGTTCAACGCACTTATCGCCGAGGCAAATGCTTCATCTGGTGCAAATGCGCAAAAAGTTGTCCTTATGAAACCGCAGCAGTTTATGAATCTCTCTGGAGGGCCGCTGAAACAAGTGGCGAACTACTTCAAGATTCTCGCAGACAATCTAGTTGTTGTTCATGATGACATTGACTTGCACTTCGGCGCGATTAAGGTCAAGTTTGGCGGAGGTGATGCAGGGCATAACGGTCTATGCTCGATTACCAAGAGTTTTGGCACCAACGAGTATTACCGCGTCCGGCTTGGAGTTGGACGCCCGAGCGAATCTGCTGCAGTTTCTTCATATGTGCTTGGACAATTCAGCAAGGCGCAGAAAAATGAACTGCCTGAGTTTCTTGCGCGCGCAGTTGATGCTAGTCTGGGGCTGATTATGACAACTCTTGAAGAAGTACAACGGAAATTTCATAGCAAATCTTGAACACGCATAAAATGGAAGAACATAAAACAGCTACACAAACTAGACTACTAGAAGTTCTGAGTCAAATGCGAGCGCACGATGAAAACTTCGCCAAAATGGTTGAAGAGATTGGCTTAATGCGCGGATTTCATGATGGCTTGACCGTGCGCTCTCCGAAAAGTATGCACGAACCGTTCCTGATAAATCAGGCGCTGTTTAGGCAGATCTTCGTTATGCGAGATAGTATTGCACCGCTGAAACTGTGCAAATACACGCCTTTTGTTGTAGATTTCGAAAAACCGCACCTGAAAATGCAAGTTGGTGATAAAATTTCACTTGATTATTTTATCAGTTGCTTGGTTGTTCGCGGTTATAAGCGTAGTTCTGTGCCGCACGAAGTTGGAATTTTCAGCGTGATTGGCGGTAAAGTTGAAGTTAATTGTTACACCGCAGATCAGGCACGCGGAAAAACCGTCTCGCTGGACTTTTTTGGTGATGAAATTGATGATATTCGGATTGCCAAAGATGACAGAATTGTTGAGGAAGTGGAGATTTTGCCAGTTCCGCAGAAATCTGAACCTGAAGAGCAGCTGGCCGCAGATATTGGAGCACTTGATGCAAATGCGCTGGTTGTAATTGTGAACCCGCACATTTTTGGAGATGAAATTAATGAGGAGTTTGTGGATTTCTTGGGGCACTTGCGCTCGCATAATATAACAACGGTTTCGCTGCTCTCGTTCGGTAATGCAAAATACACTTTACGAGCAAGTAATTTAGAACTACTGTCCGCTTTTGAAAATTTGTATACGCACAAAACTACGAGTGAAGACAAAGAAGTTGCCGAATTCTCGCAGAATGTGCTTGATCTTGAGAATTTAGAACCTGGTGATTTTGTTGTACATGATTTACACGGAATTGGTCGCTATTTGCGAACGGAGAGGCGAAAGTCATACGAAGATGTTAATGAAAATGGTGTGGAAGTTGAAACTGAATATTTAGTTATTGAATACGCAGAATACGCACCGTCATCAAGAAGAAAGCATGCGCACTTCGATCACCTTTTCGTTCCAGTGAGTGCGCCAAAGCATTTAGCCAAGTATATTGGTGCGGGAACTCCGAGGCTGAGTCGTTTCGGTGGTGGCGAATTTTCGAAGTTGAAGGGTAAAACTAAAAGATATGCAAAGATCAGCGCGCAGAAATTAGTTGCACTTTATGCGGGCCGTCTTAAAGAACCGGGCATTGCATTTGATGAAGATGATGATGCAATGCGTCAACTAGAAGATGGCTTCAAGTGGGAGTTAACACCAGATCAGAAGACCGCAATTGAAGAGGTCAAACACGATATGTGTGCCGCACACCCCATGGATAGGCTGATTTGTGCGGATGTTGATTTCGGCAAGACCGAGATTGCAGTTCGTGCAGCATTCAAGGCAGTCAGTAGTGGTTATCAAGTTGTAATATTGGTGCCAACAACGATTCTCGCGAGTCAGCACTTTGAAACATTTACTAGCAGATTCGAGCGGTTTCCGATTGAAGTGCGTCTACTTTCTAGATTCACGGGGACATTTGAGCGCGAACTGATTTTTCAGGGCCTTGAAAAAGGAACAGTTGATGTGGTAATTGGCACACACATGGTGTTTTCGAAGCAGGTCAAATACAAAAAACTGGGACTTATCGTTATTGACGAAGAACAACGATTCGGCACAATGCACAAAGAAAAACTGAAACTTCTGCAGCCAAATGCGGATGTTCTAATCATGTCCGCAACTCCAATTCCGCGGACACTTGAGATGGCACTCACCGGTATTCGCGATATCTCCATGCTTAGAACTCCTCCGAAAAACCGCCTGCCGATTATTACTAGTGTTCAAGAATACAGCGACCAAATACTAGTCGACGCAATCAACTTCGAGACTGCGCGCTCTGGACAAATCTTCATTATCCATAACAACACCTCAACAATTCATGCGCGTGCCGAACGCATTGCCAAGCTCGTTCCAGGCATCAGCATTGCGGTTGCACATGGACGAATGAGCCAAGTGCGATTGGATCAGGTCATCAACGACTTCTGGATCAAAAAGGTAGATGTTTTAATTACAACAACAATTATTGAAACTGGTGTGGACATTGCGAATGCGAACACGCTGATAATTGAAACTGCAGAAAAATACGGACTAACCCAGCTGCATCAACTGCGCGGACGAGTGGGCAGAAGTGAGGTGCAAGCATATGCGTATCTATTTTATAAGAGCGGATCCTCAATAACTACAAGTGCACTTGAGCGCCTGGAAACAATACAGAACCTGAATCAGCTGGGAGATGGAACGTCTATTGCGGTTAAGGACCTGCAAATGCGAGGTGTAGGAGATTTGCTGGGTGCTGAACAATCAGGGTATGTCAACGGCGTCGGTTATGACATGTTTGTGCAAACCATGACAAATGCTATCAGTAGTGAGAAAAAATTACTGCGAGATTAGACATACTTGTCAATTTCAGAATAGAACTCCTCAGTAAACTGAACAGTTTGTTTAGTTTGTCCAGTCTTTTCTTGCCACTTCTTGACAATTTCACAACGATCCTTCTCAGTTGTCCCGCCCCATATTCCAATTTCTTTACGAGCAGAAAGCGCAAACTTCAAGTAGTGCAACGTTACTTTACAATCTCTACAAATTGACAATGCAAACTTTTCCTGTTTTAGAACACCTTCCATGCCCCCGCTTGGAAAAAACAATTCCGGATCATGGTTCGCACATCCTGCATTTTCACGCCATTTCAAATTGACTCCTTAAGTAAAAGAATAACTAACGTTAACAGTGTAGCACTTTTTATAAAAAGTCAAGAGTTTTTTGGATTATTTTATACAAAAAGTGACCCCCTA
>AXYY01000127.1 GCA_000485475.1 Candidatus Ancillula trichonymphae ImTpAt | reverse complement strand
TCGATTATGTCTACCAGGAAACTCCCTACGACCTGTCAAAACTTAAACCTTGCGAATTCTAGTTGAAGTAATGAACTTCTTAATATCATCCAGTTCTTGTACAGAGATCGCGTGCATAAGTCCAGAATACGCATGATTCTCAGATGAGGTGTTCTGCTCTAACCACGCGGTAACTTTTTCACTGTAGTTTGGCGTAACAATAGTATCTGCGAGTCCGTAACCGTGAAACACCTTGATTTGATTGGTTCCGCGCGCCTCAAAATCACTAGCAAATGGCAGGTAACCACTAAGTGCGACAACTGCGTGAATGTGCGGCTGTAGACTACTTCGAGTCAGCAAATGCGTCACTTGAACAGCACCCTGCGAAAATCCCAGGAAGATGAATTTTTGATCTTGCCGAATTAGTCCGTAGCTCTTTTGCTGATCAATCCACTCCTTAATTAAGTTGCTGTTTTCAGCAGCTGTACGCAATAGTTTCTCGAGGTTGTTCTTAATCGGCGAGTTAAACCAAGCAAATCCACCTGCGTACTCATCTAGTTCCAAAGGCGCGCGTAAACTAACCCAGTTGAGTTGCAATTCAAGTGCCTCTGCAACTCCTGACAAGTCAAACTCGTTGGAGCCATACCCATGCAGTAGAATAATCAGCGGATCGGGCGCAACAGGCGAAGAATCGTCCAACCTCGCGCGTGCCTTTTCGGACAACTGCAAGCGCGACAACTCTTCGTCGACGGTATCTTGAATGGCATCTTTCTTCCACAAGCATTTCAACTTCATGGGTTCATTATATCATGGACTTTATTGTGTCAGTTTGGGGGACAAAAACAACATCTCCTTTAACGTTGTTCATAATGTGATCTTCATGAGGCGCGTATTCATGAATCCAGCTCTATCCTTTTTGACACCGGCACTATTTCAAAGGAGTTCTTTTCTAAATTGATGCTATTCTTATAGACAGAAATCCAAGTTAGCGAACCTTTGGGAAGATCTGGTGGATCTTTTATTAAAACAGCATCAGTAAACATTGCTCGAGTGCCACTTAGACAAAGATCATTGCGTTTCGGTAACCAACTTTCGAAATTCGGTAACTGCTCTTTGACTTGAGTAATATTTTCCGATCATTGAATATGGCAAAATCAGTTCTAAAATCAATATGAACAACATTCAGATTTGGCTTGTAGTTAGGCGTAAAAACCACTGAATTGTAAATATCAGATTTGCTTATGTCTGGAATATGAATAAGTTTTCCATCGTTGTCCTTGGTCGTAAAATCAGCAAATGAATATCTCAGGTGATAAGACCATGAGCGATCTACTGATGTACCTTGACGAATTGGGGATTCTGGGTGGACAAGGTAAAATCTTTGGTCTGGGAATTTCGGGAAAAGTACGTCATCTGGATAGTTGTAGGCATCTGAAACTGTTGGCTTCGTGAATTCTACGCTGATATATCGTTGAGCATCTGTGAAGTCCAGAGTCGTCCAAACTGGTCCATGACCGCAATCCAGAATGTTGTATCTTTTTCTTTTGCGTATCATTTAGAAGTTCTGAGTATAAATTGTAGCCAGATTTACCAGCAGTCGTCATCGTCTAAACCTTGGTAATAAGGGCTTTTGAATTTTATGGCACGCAGCCAGTCTAGTTTCGAATTGTAGTGTTTGTAGGTTTTGTAGACAGTAATAAAATTACTACCGATCAAATCAAATCCATTAAACTCAACCTTCGGATTAAAATCGGAGTTGTGCCAAATTAAGTCAACTTTTGTGTCATCGGGGCGCTTCAGTACGCTTTCAAAATTACATGACCCCCAACTTGAGAACCATCAACTTTAGTATAATTATGTATCTTGAAGTCTGTAAATAGAAGTTCCAATGTAACTTTCTTTTGGATTAAGCACAAACTTGTTGATATATATTAGCCCAAATATCTTCGTCAGATAGGGTTTATCAATAGGAATTTTTATATTTCCAATTTGGTTTCGTTTTTCAACAACAACTGAATACTTGGTGTTAGGTTGCAAATTCACAGGAAGTGGCAGTTTCACAACATGAAAACCTGTAAAATCTTGTGAAGTTGTCGCAACACTTGAGGGATATGGTGAGTTATTGACGTAAATGCTAATTACATCTGTTTCGTTTGGTGTTGAAGTCTGAATTCCAACTTCTGTCAAATTCGTATTATAATCTGGAGACTTGTATTTATTCGCCTCAAATACCGATTTTGCACTTGAATCCAAAATGACATCATTGTCAAGATAACCAGTGTAATCATGGTATTGAGCAATGTCGTAAAGATTCTTCGCTTGAGCTGTGTAAGAATATTTCGCTGATTGCCGTATCGTAGTATGACAGATAATAAAAACTATTTGTACTACTACCGTTTCCGCGAGAATTCTGCAGCAAAAATGCGCCATTACCTGGTTGGAACGGGCTGAATCTACTGCGATCAAAGTTGTCATCATATCCAATTAGCGTTACTGCATGATCTGCGCCTGGCATTGAATATAAATAGTACCGTTAGAAATAATCTCGTGGACAGTAATTTTTAGTGCACCAGTTGTTATCATTTGCACTTAATGGCATTGAGGGAGTTCATGTTCAACTTGACCTGTTTTGCATCTTCAGAAGTGAACAAATCTACATCACCATGATACTTTTTGTCAACTATTTTTTGTGCATCGTTTGGCATGGGCATGGAAGAGGAATCCTCCAGATGAAAATCACCACTACTGAATTCCTTCGGTGACTCAATTGGAGCAGGAATTTCATTCGGAGCACTCACAGGAAACGGATAATCTTTTTCAAGTCCAATTCCCCAGCCTTTGAAGGTGCAACAGTTGTATGCGCATTGTCGCCAATATTCAGAGTCCGATCGGTCCTCCTCCTTTTTTTGTGTTGATGAAGGTGTCATTGTTGTAAGTGCTGTTCACCAAGAACAGAGGAGAGAGAAGATCAGTATTTTTCTTGAGGTCTCTTGTTTCCAGATTTGGGGCAAGAGCAGAAGTTATTATTGCAAATGCCCAGCAAGTGCGAGTATCATGTTGATTGCGAACTTCACCGATTCTGTCAGGTGCATCAACTTTCAGGTTGTATTGTGACGGCAACGAGCCGAATGCAGGTGTTGAATATTGAGCAAGATAGTTCGTAGTCTAGACTAGAGCTCAATAGCCTTGTGTTCGGTGACCTGGACGCAACTTTTTTTTTGGGGGGGGGGGGCAACTGTTCTTCCAGATTCAAAATTGAACGCACTGCTTGAAAAACCGGTTGTGAAGTATTTGAGGGTGCGGCACTTTCTGAGCCACCATTGATACTTGCAACAGCAAGATTACCTTGTGAGATGTCAAAACTACTAGAGCTAGTGTCAACGCAACAGTAAGTGAACTCTTCAGCCTTTCTCTTTTCTTGTTGTTCGTGCGAGTACTAGTAGCTAAAATATTGTTTACCATTATCATCATAGTTACATATTATACATGGTTAGTAATCAGATAGCAAATAAATGTAGTTTTAAGTAAACTATAAGAAAGTGCGCAAAGTTCACAATTTCTTTTTCTTGCCCATTGAGATTAGCGAAAATGAAGTTAGCATGATGAAGATTCCAGGCCAGAGTACACTTGTGGGTGCGACTCGTATCAGTTCACTTGAACTCCTTAGTGCTTCACCCCAAGTCGGCAGTCCGATTGATGCACCATATCCGAGATAGGTGAGCCCAGCTTCTGCGAGAATTACGGTTGCTGCAACCGTCGTCAATTGGATGAATAGTATGCTTAGTAGATTCGGCAGGATGTGGTTGATGACAACTTGCAGTTTCGAACAGCCCAGTGCATGCAGCGACTTGACAAGAATTGAATTCTCCAACCTGGTGATTTCAGGATATAAAATGCGCGCGAGCACCATTGAATAACTGAACGAGCAAGATGCAACAACGCACGCGAGTGAGCCGCCTAGACTTGCAGCAATCACCATCGCCACGATGATAGTCGGAACCGCGATGAAGATGTCAACAACAACACGCACGATCGAGAAACGACAACCGAATGCCAATAAAATACCCAAGATTGCAGTAAGTGCAGTAGTAATAGTGCAAATGAAGATGGTGGTTTTACAACCTGCTAAAATTAGGGAAAACATGTCTTTTCCTGAGGCTGAAGTGCCCATAATATGCGAACTACTCTGCCCTTTCAGGACGCTATATCCATCTGCGACATCAGTTGAGTAGGGCGTCCAAAAGAGGCTGATGAGAAACATCACAAAGATGAATGCGAGCCACAAAGTTTCCAGCGAGAGGTACTTCCTAAAAGCCAAAGTACCACCTACGATTCTGTTCAAGATTTTGCCGCACGCGCGGATCCACTAGTCCTAAAATTATGTCCAGAACAAACCCAATTGAAATGATTAGAATTACGAAGAGTAGTAGTTCAGATTGCACCTTAAAAATGTCGCGCCTCATCACATCAGTGACAAGCATTGATCCGATGCCCGGCAAGACGAACAGTTTCTCGAGCATTACAACACCTGTAATCATCTCGGCACCAGTCAAAACAGTTGATGAAATAATTGGCGTGATGCGTGAGCGAACTCCGCTCTTGTAAGTGGCGTATCGTCTTGAGAAACCTTGCGCCGCGTAATTCAATGCGTAATCATCATCTTCTGAGTTACTGACTGCAGCAACAGTTAAGCGATAAAGTCTAGTACCTGAAATCACTCCGCACACGAGCGCCGGCATAATTAGAGCACCAGTTGTCATAACAACACCAGAAGTTGGCAGTAGGTTCAAAACGCCCATGCCTTTTCCAAGCACTTCAATAAAAATCAGCCCCAGCCATATTCCAGGTATTGATGATATCAGCAGAAAGATGCGCGAACTGCGCTGCTTGTAACCGGTCAGTAAACCGCCTAAAACACCGAGAACAACTGCAATGAGTAGACTTAGCAAACACAGCGAAAATGTAACACTAGCCTTTTTTACAACCTCGCCACTAATGCTGAGTCCAGTTAAACTAGAGTGCCCCAAATCACCAGTTACGAACTTGAGTAGCCAATCAAGATACTGCAAATGCAGAGGCTGATTCAATCCCAGTTGTACGCGTATGCGCTCCAAATCTTCAGCAGATGCATTATTTCCACCGATTATACTTGCCATGTCACCTGGCAGCAGATGCAGACACAAGAAAATGACGACACTTGTCACAAAAAGAGCAACAAGTGCCATCACCATCTTGGAAGCGATGTATTTTGCCACTTCTAGTTGAAATGAACTTCTTTCAGCGGCAAGCGGCTCTGATTGAAGTTAATCGGAAGATCTGCAATATTTGAGGTGTAGATAACAGTTGTCCGGTAATTAAACAACCAGTCAGCCACTGCATCTTCACTCACAACTCGAGCTGCTTTCTTTAACAACTCCGCCTCTTTTTCTTCTGTTAACGCACTTTCAACCTCTTTATACAACTCTTGAACTTCAGCGCTGTTGTACCCGTAGTAGTAATTAGGATTCGCGAAGTGGAAAAACGCTCTAGGATCGTTCTGGTCAACAATTGTCAACTCGTAATTGTGCTTCTTGTAGACATCGTCGAGCCAAGTTGGAAAGTCCTGCGAAGTTACTTCAAGTTGAATGCCAATCTTCTTGAGTTGCGAAGTCAGCAATTCCCCGAGTTCCGAACCGTAAATCGTTGTTGCATACTTAAGAGTAAGTTTCAGCGGCTTGTCCGTTGAATAGTCAGCTTCTGCAAGTAACTCGCGTGCCTTTGTCTCATCATGCGGATAAACACTAGTCAAGTCTTCATAACCAGGTTCGAGCTTTGTAATTGGCCCACCGAGCGCAGAATCAACTCCACCGCGGTTCGCAATGAACTCTTTATGATCAATAGCTAAACGGATGGCCTTGCGAATGCGCACATCGGTCAACGGACCGCTCGCATTGTTGAACGCCAACTCAAACTTGTCAGTTCCTTCAGCAACTTTAATTGTGTACTTGCTGTTGTTCTCAAACTCGGTGGACAGTTTCTGCACAATTGGGAAAAGTGCCTGGATTGTTTCACTTTCTAGCGCGTTCACCGCGGCGTTCTTGTCCGTAATATACACGATGTTTACTTCTTCAACTCCTGGTTTTTTGCCCCAGTAGTTGTCATTTCGCTTGAGCTTCAGATTAGTTGAACCGTCCCATGACTCTAACAGAAACGGTCCAGTTCCAAATGCAGTTGTTTTATAGTCGATGTTCTTAGCTTTGTCTACGACAATTCCGGCTCTACCTGCTAGTGTCCACAAGAACTCTGGGTTTGGCGAGCTCAGTTCAAATACAACTGTTGATGCGTCACTAGCCTCAGCTTTCTGCAACTTTTCCAGTGCAGCATAACCGTTGAGCTTGTTATTCTTGACGTCAAGAATGGAATCAACCACATCATGTGCAGTAACCGCACACTCGTCCGAAAAGTGCAGGTTCGGTTTCAGGTGAAAAGTGTACTTCAAGCCATCACTTGAAAATGTCCATTTTTCTGCGAGCGCTGGCACAATCTTGCCTTTTTCGTTGGTTGTGACTAGCCCTTCGTAGATATTATCCAACAGAACCTGTTCAAGTGCCGCACCTGAAGTTGTGCGGATGTCAAGATTAGTCGGCGCTAGTGTCAGACCAATACTTAACGTCTTGTTATCTGCGGAATCACTTTTAGACCCGCATGAAGTCAGCTCTAGTGGCAACAACACAGCCGCGAGCGCAACAACTGCAATCCTGAGTGTGTATCCACTTCGTTTACTATTTATAGAGAACATAAAAATCCTTTCAATTCATGCAATACGTACAATACGTCTGCGGAACTATCTTTCTTAGGTATAGAACACCGAAGACTACGCATCTTTTCCTCAAAAAATGTACAAATACAACTAATACAGGATACTCAAGGTATAATTGCGCCCTCCTCGCGAACGCAAACCTAACAAAGCAGTATGAGATCTTGTGTTATTTTGGCATTATAGCACATACGAACTGCCTGGAAGTGATTTTAGACCTAAAGGAACAGTTGTGCGCCCACTTGACAAGTAATGCATGTATGCGTGTTATACTGATTCAGGTGATTAGTGGAGGTGCTTGATGCGAACAGTTGGAGGAAGAGTTGTAAGTGCGGGGTGCTCACTTTTGCTGGTGCTTGTGGTATTCGTGTCCGCATGCTCAAAACAGCAAGATTCTGCACCAGTTTATCAAGGAACCACCAGCCAAACGAGTAGTAATACCAATGACAACGATAAAAAAGACGAGAAAAAACAATGGGTGGAGTATCTTGTGATGTTTATTTCGACAATACAACGCTGGTGATTTGATAAATAAGGCAATGGATGTGTTAACTGTAAAATGCGCCAAAAATAATGGATTTGACTCATCATTACCAGCAAAATCTACGGTGAAGCTTGCTATGATACTCCAAGGGCAGATCCAATATGGGGCGTTTTGATCCAGAGTGTGCCAAGAAAATATGGCTACTTATCAGAGTTAATTGCAAATATGATTGAAGCAGGAATAATAGAATTCAAGGGTAACGCACTAGTTTACAGCGAAGAGTGGAACAAAAAACAGCAAGCAATGCAGTCAGGCGGAATAACGACACCGCACG
>AXYY01000126.1 GCA_000485475.1 Candidatus Ancillula trichonymphae ImTpAt | reverse complement strand
GTGCGGCATGTATTACGGAAACGTTGAAGAATATTCAACTTATTTGAAACTACGCGTCGGTGCGACTTCTGCAAATCTCGGGCCTGGATTCGATTGCTTGGGCATTGCGTTGGACTACTATGACGAGCTTGAAGTATGGTGCAAAACTAGACAATGCTCGTCTCCTGCAATCGTTGAAGTTGCTGGACAAAATGCACCTGAAAATACGAGCAACTTGATATACAGGGTCCTGAACAATGAGGTTGAAAGGCTGTACAACGAGCAGGCATCTGGTGAAAAAATGCGCATCACGAAGATCAGGTGCCACAATTTTGTGCCGCACGCTCGAGGGCTCGGTAGTTCGTCAGTTGCACTGGTTGGTGCGATTTTTGCTGCGAAGATTACAAGTGAAGCACTTAAGCGCGGTAGTTTTGCGTTCTCCTTTAATGAGTTGAAGTCATTCGCTGATTACACTGCTCAAAGGGGCACGCAGATTGAGGGACATGCTGATAATGTGAAGCCTTGTTGTTATGGCGGGTTGACGTTTAGTGCGGATGGTGCTTGGTGGATGCTTGGTGAAAAACCCAAAAGTAGAAGAGTTTATGCACGTGATGATCTGCGGCTTGCTGCTTTTATTTCAGATGAGAAACTTTCAACTGCTAGTGCGCGCGGTGTTATTCCTAAGGATTTACCGGAAGTTGAATGCGAGAAGAGCAAGGCGAATCTGGTACATTTACTTGATCTACTTACCAGAACCACCAGCCAGAATGAGAATTACGAGAAAAAAGAAGGGGAAGAATTGGACGAATTTATGGAAGCAACTACCGATTACATACATCAAGGCAGGCGAAGCGGCCTGTATCAATCTAGTGTGGATTTGATGAACAAGCTCAGAAGTCGTGGAGTACCCGCGGTGATTTCAGGTGCGGGACCGACCGTGCTTGCACTCTGGACGGCTGGTAGTTATAAAAGTTGTTCAAGAGTACTACGCGATGCAGATTTACTTGCAGATTCACCAACCACATGGAAGGTTAAGTATCTCAAACCGTCGAACTGCGGCGTACAAATCTTGTCTGGCACGATCCTATGAGCAAGAAACGTAAAACTACTCCGGGAATTCCGGCAGGACTCGCACTGCCCCAGTTTCAGGGGACTCTCTGGGATACGCACACACATCTGGACACGGTTGTGCGGCACTTGAAGAACGTGAGCAAAACGCACGAGGTTGAAGTTTATCCGATTTCAGAAATTGCACGAGCAGCGGTTTCCTCTGGAATATGCGGCATCTTGCATTGTGCTTGTGAACTGAATCTTGTATTTGCAATTGATGATGTGCTGGATGAAGTCAGCGTGGTCGATGGCGTGGAATGTGCGAGCGCAGTTGCAATTCATCCAATTGAAGCAGTTTTGCATGAGGCTGGAAAGGGCGGCCGCCCAGAAGTGCTTGCAGTCGCACCAGACGGTTTGGATTCGCCCAAGTTGATGTCGCACCACAACGAGTACTCGGTTGAAGAAGCAACAGAAAAAATCTACGAGGTTGCTAAAACGGACGCACGCATAAAAGTTGTTGGCGAAACTGGACTGGATTATTTCAGAACCGCTGATATTGGAAAATCTATACAAAAGGAGTCCTTCCACGAGCACATCCGCATTGCTAATGAGTTGAATTTGCCGGTGCAAGTGCATGATCGTGATGCGCATGAGGATGTTGTGTCAATTCTAAAGGAGGCTAAGCCTGAAGTCGCACTACTCCACAGTTTTTCGGGCGATGAGAGTTTGGCTCAGGTGTGTATCGAAAACGGCTGGTACATGAGCTTTTCAGGTGTTGTTACGTTCAAATCCGCTCAAAGTCTGCGTGATGCATTCAAACTTGTCCTTAACGCAGCACCTGAACTTTTGCTAATCGAGACCGATGCGCCGTTTCTAACACCTGCACCTCATCGCGGAAGCATAAATGCGCCCGCCATGATTTCCTACACTTTAACATATCTTGCTGAACACTTTGAACTTGACATTGTGCGTTTTTGTGAGCAGATTGCCGACAACCAGCGGCAACTCTTGACTAGGGGTAGTGCCCAGTTGTGATATACTACGCTTGTAGAGCGGTTTTTGCTGCTGCTGCTGCTGAATTTGAGGCGGTGTGGACGCGCTTAGTTGTGGAGAAAATGTGGAAGTAGAAGATTTTTCGGTTGAAGTTAGGATTATTCAGCTGTTTTTGACACTTCCAGTTGTTGGCGTCGGGCACAAGTTCTACACAATTGGATTCAGGAACCTCGTAAAATTGCAGCCGAATATGG
>AXYY01000125.1 GCA_000485475.1 Candidatus Ancillula trichonymphae ImTpAt | reverse complement strand
TAATAAAAATGGTCTTAAAAATAATGGCTGGCTGCGAAAAATCAAAGAATCGTTTCAAATTAATGTGGAAAAGTCAAAAGTAATAGGCGATTACATCGTATACTTGGAAATACAATAAAGAAGTACGCCATATTTTATGTGACCAATTTGCATGACCTACTCGAGAGTATTGTGATGATAAAACCCTCAAAGAAAAGTGGAATATTGCCCACAATTTTGAGAAAGAAGTACGCAATACTGTCGCGCATGAAATTGTAATGCTTGACAGGGGTCGTGCCACAGAAAGAGGTAGAAGAGATCCGCAAGATGTACTAAATGCATCGTGTAGTTTAATGGGGGTTGAAGCCAATATTTATGAGAGCATCAACGCTGCGATAATTGAGGATTTGAAGGTTGTAGTAAATGGCTACACTTCATTCAAAGAAGAGAAGACTTCTGGATGACTCAACTGTATATTACGGATTCTAGTGCCAAAATTGGTTATCGTGAAAATCAGATTACCGTGTATGGTGAGAAGTGCGACTCGAACAGTTTTTCTATTGAAAATGTTGATGGTGTAGCAATTTCCGGAATGCCGCACTTGTCAACTAGCTTTCTGCGCAAGATGCTGGACAAGAAACTAGACCTGCAGTTTTTTAATCAGGAAGGGCACTACATCGGTAGACTAATATCACCGGAGTCAATTTCACCGCAGAAGCAGCAACTACAAGTAAACAAAACAGCTGATATTGAGTTCCGCCTCGCAATTACAAAACAAATCATCTCGTCAAAAATATGCAACCAGATGCACCTTCTAAAAGCGTATTGCTGAATGAGGTGGATGTCACAAATGAACTATCTGTAATGCAATATTCTGCTGAAATGTTATATTTTCCAGGTTCCATTAACGTCATGATTGGGCATGAAGGTAATGCGGCAAAAGCATATTTTACTGTTCTTGCGAAACTCGTTCCAGAGAACTTCAGATTCAGTGGGCGCAGTACCCATCCACCCAAAGATGCCTTCAACTCAATGCTTAGCTTGGGGTATTCCATATTTTACAAACACATTGCTGCATTATTGAGCGACATGGACTTAATCCATATTTTGGATTCATGCACGAAGATAAGAAGGACATATGTCGCTAGTTTCAGATTTGATTGAAGAGTGGAGAGCAATTCTTGTTGATGATACCGTGATGCAGTTAATTCTACGAGAAGAAATAGCACCAGACCTTTTTGTGCCTAGTGAAACCAATGGAATACATATTTCGCGTGACGGTATTCGTATAATATCCCGCGCACTCGGTGACAAAATTATCAAAGCGAAGCACTATCTCAAGTATGAAAGTTTTAAGTGCGGTTTTCAATATGCATGTGAGCGCCAAGTATTACGATTAATTCGTGCTATGCAACTAGATGATCCTAGTGTGTATATGGCTGTTGAAAGTGATTTTGATGACTAGCGAACATTTCTTCAATGTACCGCTAAAACAACAGGAAGATATAAATCTCAACAAAGTATTCGTACTCATAATATACGACATTTCTGACACACGTAAACGTAACCGGTTAATTAAAATTCTAAAAGCATACGGGGAGCGCATTCAAAAATCAGCATTTGAGGCAATTATTAAGCGAGTTAAACTAAAAAACTACTGAAACAAATTGATCTACCAATGGGTGATGATAGGGAATCGGGTGATGTGCGAGTTTACACAATACAGGGCAAGGGCGCGGTGAAAATTTACGGCAGGAGCATTTGGTAACTGATCGAGAGGTATATTTCATCTGAATACGTCGCAAAGACACAAAAATGTGGTAAAATGGTGGCATCTTGGTTTAGTCACCTGATTTTCCGCATGTTTTCGGAATAACGTTCTAGACCCCCACACCCCGCGAGGGGACGGAAACTTGACAAAAGTAAATTCTTGTGATACAATGGCCTTAGAGGTTGAGGATGTTAACTTCTGTTAATCTTAAACGAAAGTTAGGATTACCTGGAGAATCTGAGAATTGCGTCGTGGTGGTATGGAGACGACACGGGTGTTTCGTGAGGTTCCGGGTTTTAATAAAAAAGAAAAAAGAGGGAAAAAGGAGTTCGTAAACGGACTCCTTTTTCTGCGTTTTGTACGATATAAGTGCACCCAAGTGAAGCACAAACAACTCTAAAATGCACGATAAGATCCGCTCTTGCACCCGCATAAACAACACAAACTGCACATGCACAGCAACGGTGTTTTCTCTGAATCACGCAAAAAACGGCGTTTTCGAAGAAAACGCGACCTAACGTGCTTGCACGCACATGGCAATGGCATTTCACCTTGTGAAATTCTGTTTAATCTGCACCCGCACGCAATATGTTCGCCTTTTGCGAAGCAGCAAAAGACCGCCGAACCTGCGCGGGTGCGCACAAATAAACTGCGTTTGCGTAGCAAATACAACTGAAATGGAGTGCGCGTAGCAAACACAATTAACCTGTGCAGGTGTGATATAATATAAGCATGAAAAGGATTATTACAGTGCTGATACCAGTATTCAACGAGGGATCTGGAATAAATCTGCTACTGGACAGACTCAACAGTTCGTTATCTGGTGAGAAATTGGCAGAATACAGTTTTGAATATCTCTTCGTGAATGACGGCTCGCGGGATGAAACTTACGAGATTATTAAAAAAGCTGCAGAAAGTGAACCTGCAGATAACAAGCGCATATCGTATATCAATCTGTCACGTAACTTCGGAAAAGAAACTGCCATGATCGCTGGCATCGACAACACCGAATCAGACGCCGCAGTTATTATAGATGCAGATTTGCAGGATCCACCTGAATTAATCGAAAAAATGGTTGAGCTCTGGGAGCAAGGTTATCAAGATGTGTACGCAAAACGAATCTCTCGCAAAGGTGAGACGTTTGTAAAAAAGTTCACCTCAAAATGCTACTACCGTGTATTACAAAAATCGACAAGTATTCCAATTCAAATTGATACCGGCGACTTCAGGTTGCTCGATCGTAAATGCCTAGATGCGCTCAAAAACATCAGGGAAACTGGGCGAAACACTAAGGCCCTGTTCAATTGGATTGGTTACAAAAAGAAAGAAATTGTCTACGAGCGCGACCCCAGAGTAGTTGGAAATTCGAAACTTAATTACAAACAACTCATCAATTTAGCACTTAATGGCATTATGTCGTTCACAATATTTCCACTACGCATCTCATTCATACTCGGTTCAATTCTTTCACTAATCTCGTTCGTATATGCTTCATTTATAATACTCAAGACGCTGATTTTCGGGACCACAGTGCCTGGATACGCATCACTCATGACAATAATTCTACTTCTGGACGGCATTCAACTACTCTCAATTGGCATTCTTGGAGAATACGTCGGGCGCATTTTTATCGAGACTAAGCAACGACCACTGTATTATATTGAGGAGGCTCACCGTGCGAAAACTGCAGATTAAGAAACTGACGCCGCTACTGCCACCGCTAGTTGTAACATTTATTATCTACATATCGATGTCCATCGTGCTCATCAAGAATTTGTACGTCTGGTTCGACGAATCATTTACCGCATACTTGGTGCGCGGTAACTTTGCAGACATTATACACTACACCGCCATTGACGTACACCCGCCATTGTACTACTTCTTGCTCAAAATCTGGTCGTTAATATTCGGCAGTTCGCTACCAGCATTGCGCGCGTTTTCTGTGGTTTTCGGCGCACTATCAATTGTACTACTCTACAAACTGCTGCAAAATCTGGGCAGTGGAAAGTGCAAGGCCTTCAAAACTACACTAGTGTTAATTCTGGTCGCAGCATCGCCACTCTTCCTGCTTTATGCAACACAAGTTCGTATGTACTCCATGAATATATTCTTAGTGTTAATTCTGGTCGCAGCATCGCCACTCTTCCTGCTTTATGCAACACAAGTTCGTATGTACTCCATGAATATATTCTTGTCGATTCTCTCAATTCTACTAGCCGTACGCATCGAACAAGATGAAAAAAAAATCACCAACCGTCATTGGGCACAATACACACTAGTGGTCGTTGCGATGATGTATACGCACTACTACTTGACATTGATCATTCTTGCTGAAATTATCTGGCTGGTCATCGTGAAAAGACACGAAGTTCTGTGTCGAAAACTCTTAATCGCAGTTGTTGGCGCAGTTGGCGCATACGCCCCGTGGATTCCGACTCTTCTGAAACAAGTCGACAGTTTGAAAAATGGTAGTTGGCAACCGAAATCGACACTAACTGTGCTTGGTCAATTCCTAAATGAAGTGTTCTTTTTTTACAACTCTGAAATCTCGAACTACGAAAAGACGTTAGTTTTACACGGACTTATTGCTTTTGCACTACTACTCGGTGTGGTCGCATTTGCCCTGAAATTCGCACGAACAAGATTGACCTATCTACTGCTACTTGTCGTTGTTGTACCGCCGATATTCTGCTACATCATAAACATGTTCATTACTCGATACTTGCTGAGTTCAGTCGTCTGCCTGCTGCTTTTGGCGGGGATTGTGCTACTTTCTGAGGGTAATTTCTTGAAGTTCATTCCAGCGGTACTTTTGATGTATGTGCTTCCACTTGGTTATCCGAAGTTGTTCACGGTTGGCACGAACTCAGCCCCAGCCGTGATTAAGCAAGTACTAGATGATGTGCGGCCTGGAGAAGTTATTCTTGCTGAAGATTATGTCATCTACATGGATTTTGCGGCGTATGAATCAGCCTCGTTCAAGGTATACCTCGACGCGAAGAACGGGAAAGACGAGAATAAAGATCATGGCTGGCCCTCACTAGAGATGCTCGAGGACAACAACGGTGAGTTCAAAGTGCGAGATCCTGAAGAGTTCGTGAAGATGCACGAAAAAGTGCTAGTTGTTGATGCTGACAAAATGCAGCACCTCGTTAACGGGGAACCAGTAGAATAATTCTAGTTGCAGAAAAACACCTGATAAACACTGGTACTTGGGGCATTTCTTGACCTGAAACTGGTCTTGAGGTACCTACCAGATTCGAACTGGTGTACACAGCTTTGCAGGCTGCTGCCTAACCACTCGGCCAAGGTACCAACTGCTATGGCAGTATAGCACATCTTGCTCGTTTGTGCATGCACAGGTGCGCAGGTTTAATCGTATTCCGCTTTGCGGAATGCCATTATTGTTTTTTTGTGCGGGTGCGCAGTTAAACCGTGTTTCACAAAGTGAAATGCCGCTATTGCGCGCGCACGAAGTACACTGCAGAATCTCCGTAGACCCGCATGCGCAAGAACTCGTAATTCTCAGGTGCAGTTAGTTCAGAAAACTTGGAACGCTCAAGCATAACAACCGCACCTGGACTCAACAAATGTCGCAGTTTTTCAAGTATCTCAAAAACAACTCCGTCACTTACTGCATACGGTGGATCAATGAACACCAAGCCAAACTCCGCAGAATTCTTGGTAGTAGATAAAAACTGAAAAACCTCGCGCGTGCAGGTCCTCGTTGAACCAGAATAATGCAACTTCTCGATATTCTTGACAATCACCTTCGTGCAAGCGGTTGCGTTATCCACAAAAGTTGCTGACTGGGCACCGCGCGACAACGCCTCAAGCCCCAGAGCGCCAGATCCCGCATATAAATCCAAAACACTAGCGCCCTCAACCGCGCCAAGTACATCGAGGTACATGAATGCGCCCTCTTTTAGTCTGCTCGAACTTGGACGCGTCGCACACGCTTTGGGGGGGG
>AXYY01000124.1 GCA_000485475.1 Candidatus Ancillula trichonymphae ImTpAt | reverse complement strand
ACCGGTAGAGCAGGGCGGCGTGGATTGGACAAGATTGGTTATGCAGTTGTTTTGAATGACTACGGTTTGCGGCCGCGTGACATTGCTTCACTTGCATCAACTAGGGTTTATCCGCTGATTTCGTCGTTCATGCCTGGTTACAATATGGCGCTCAACTTGGTGCACAAGTCAGACATAGAATATGCAAAAGGTGTGTTGCTGAAATCCTTCGCACAATATCAACTAGATCAGAAATTCAGCAAGTTAAAAGAGCACATGGACAAGGATAAGAGCGCCCGCACTTCAAAGAAACTCCAGAGAACTGCCGATGAAGGAAATGCGATCGCTAGTAGATTTGAAAAAATTCTACAAGTTTTGAAGAAATTTGACTACGTAAAAGGTGGCCCTAATGTATATCAACTGACCAACAAGGGCAAAATTTTGAAAAACCTGTATTGTGAACACGTTCTTGTATTGATGGAGTGCATTGAGCGCGATGTGTTTCAGAAGTTGAATCCAACAGAATTTGTGTCGATTCTGAGCTGTTTTATATCGGTCTCGCGCGGAAGTCAGCTGCACATTCTGCGGGCGAAGAAAGTTCCAGGTGGTGAAAACTCGAAGTTGTTCAAATCGCTTGCTGAACTTCTAAATGTATACAAAAAGGTATGTCAAGTGGAAATGCATGCGAAGATCCGTACAAAAAGTGATGAAGTTGAATTGAACTTTGCTCTGGTTACGCCCATTTTTGACTTTGCGAACAACGCATCACTGGAAACAATTATTTCCTCAAGCGCCAAAGATATCTCACTGGGTGATTTTGTTCGTTGCGCAAAGGGAATTATTGATATTCTACTACAAATAAGTCGTTACTGTGATGGATATATTAAGGAACTTGCCGATCAGTCAATAGTTCTACTGGACCACGGAATTGTGTCACTTTTCACTGAGTAAATGGAATAAAAACTGTACGAACCGTGTTGTGATGGTGTGAATGCGAAAGATGGGTTTTATGTTTGACGACGATGACGACGATGTGGGTGGACTAATTCGCTACTCTTCCAGATTTGAGGCGGTGTACGTGTGCGAGAATGGACACGAAACCTCGGTTACACTTTCAACTGATGCCGAAGTACCGCCAGACTGGGAGTGTGCAGTTTGTGGTGCATTTGCGGCCTTGAAGAATTCGAATGTTGAAGTTTCTGACAAGAGAAATGGTAAGCCCAAGCATAGTACGCCTTGGGACAAGCTCATGAAGAGACGTACACCAGAGGAACTTGAGGAAGAGCTAAAAGAGTGCCTCCGCAAGCTCAGGACCGGTGAAGCTATTAGAAATTTTACAGTCTAGTTACTATCCCAGGCGGTTTAATTCATCGGCAGTTAGTGCGCCGGTTCGCACAAGTTCCAGTGCTTTTAGTGAATCTTCAAGTGTTCGAGTCCTTCTAAAACCCGGAATTGGAATAACATGCTTGCCCTTGTTTAGTTCCCACGCTAGTATTATCTGCTGCTTTGAAACGCCGTGGTTTTTGCCAACTTTCTCAAATGGTTGATCTTGCTCAAGAAGTTCTGGATGGCGAAACCCTCCAAGTGGACTCCACGGCAAGAACGCCAAGCCCTTGTCCTTCGTATACTTTAGTGTATCTAGTGTCTTGCGATAAGCCGGGCTGTATTGATTCTGAACTGCAATTAACTTGTCACCAAGAATGCTCAGCGCCAAGTCTATTTGTTCAACTGACGCATTTGAAATTCCAGCGTACTTCACCACACCATCATCAACCAACTTCGCCAGTGCCTCCAGGCCCTCAGAATACGTAACTTCTGGATTTGGATCAGGTCTATGGTGATAATACAGGTTAATCGAGTTTACTTCAAGTGCATCTCTGGACTTCTTAGCAGTTTCCAGTATGTAGTTTGCGTCCGCTTGCTGTCCCCATTCCGGGCGTCCGTTTTTGTCAACGTAGCGGAAATGTCCAACTTTCGAGGCAACAACTACTCCAGATTTGTCTCCGGTGTACGTTTTCAGAGCCTCAGCAATAAGTTTCTCGTTGTGTTGTTCCTCTCCATTTTCACTAGTTCCACCAGCCTCGTAGTATGCGAACGCAGTATCTAAGTGGTTAACCCCAAGGTCAAGTGCGCGGTGTATGACTTCAATCGCATCTTCTCTACCAGGTCGTCTCTCAATTGAAAGCGGCATGCAGCCCAGCCCCAAACCAAGAACCTTATACGGTCCAAGTTGTCTGTATTCTTGTGCATTATCAGTGCTCATATCTTCTCCTATGCTTTTTACTACTACTTATTGTACACCATCTTGGGTTATACTGTGCAGGGTGAAGTTAGAGTGCTGGTTATTTTACTAAATGAATGATCTACCATCGAACCTTCTTACTTTTATATCCCTTCGACAATTCCACACATACTTCATTTTTTACCATCATGTATTACTTTCTTTCTCGTTTCCTCTAATTCTCTTTCAAAACGTTCTTAGCCTCTTTGGCAGTCAAAGCATAACCTTGTATCACACACACACACACACCACGAACACTTTAACGGAAAACTTTGGTACATCTCTGATATTGCATAAGCTACTCCTTAACTACTCCTTAAAGACTTTTCACTAGACAATCTTG
>AXYY01000123.1 GCA_000485475.1 Candidatus Ancillula trichonymphae ImTpAt | reverse complement strand
CCAGTCATCGGCATATCCTTTTACATCTTCTACGATGAAAAACTCAGTATTATCCGCACCAGTATTTTTCACTTTAACATGAACCTTCGTCTTTGTTCCTTTATCATTATTTTCTGTCCAGAAGTGATCAGAGTTCTTACCAGATTTAATATCCTGTTCAGATGTGCGGACGGAGTGTTGGACGCATACGCGCTGTTTAAACCCCTACAACTAGCAATACTGCTAGTGTGCTAATGAATATATTTTTACTATCTTCATAAAAACTCCTTTTATCCAGTTTACAGTTATTTGGATATTATACCACAGTAGAATTAGAATGCCAAGTTTTGGCGTTCAACCGCATTTCTACTTGACAAACCGGAAAGAAGCGTGATACACTGCGAGCATGCATCTAAAAGGAGGTGTTGTCTCTTGCCACAAGATTTCGGTTCCGCCGTTGTTTTGTGGCTGTATTTAGTCCAAAGGAGAAGATATGGCAAAGCCAAATGTTACAGGAAGTGCACGCGCATATGAGTTGTGCGTCATTTTCGATGCGAGCCTTGACGATAAGAAGGCCATGTTGCTGGTGGAGGAGTATCTCGAAGTCATTTCGAACGATGGTGGAACGGTTGAGAAGATCGATACGCTTGGTCGTCGGAAGTTCGAGTACGAAATCGACAAGAAGACGGAGGGTATCTACATCATTGTGAACTTCACTTGCACTTCGGATACCGCGAACGAGCTAGTTCGTCGTCTTGCGCTTGATGAGAACACCATCCGTCGTAAATTATTTAGGGGTTGATCATGGCTGGTGAAACTATTATCACGGTCGTTGGAAATCTCACGGCTGAACCAGAACTGCGGTTTACTCCGTCTGGTGCGCAAGTTGTTTCGTTCACAATTGCCTCAACTGCGAGAGTTTTTGATCGTGCGAGCGGTGAGTGGAGAGCGGGAGATTCCTTATTCTTGCGGTGTTCTGCATGGCGTGAGCTGGCGGAGAACATCTCAGAAACATTGCAAAAGGGGATGCGTGTAATTGTGCAGGGGCGTTTGACTCAACGCAGCTATCAGGCTCAAGATGGCAGTAATCGAATAGTTTACGAGCTTTCTGTGGATGAAATTGGACCTAGTTTGCGCTGGGCATCAGCAACTGTGAACAAGAAGAGCGGCGGCGGTAGTCCACAAAGTCAGTCGGTCGGTGCGGACGCAAGTGTGCCACCAAATTTACCACCGAATACGGGAACAACTGCTAGTGATGATCCGTGGGCGAACGATAATTTCCCCTCAGATCCGGCGGATTTACCGTTCTAGTATTCTAGTATAGTGTATAGTATAGTATTAGTTTATTAGTTAGGGAGAAAGTATGAAGAAGAGAATTATTAGAAAAAAGCCAAGTCATAATACGGTTGGCTTCAAGAAAGTGAACTTGCTCAAGAATGTTCCGCTTGAAGATATTAACTACAAGAATGTCACACTATTGAAGAAGTTTATTCAAGATCGCGGCAAAATCCGTTCGCGTGAGATAACTAATGTGACCATTCAGCAGCAGCGTTTAATTGTGAACGCGATTAAGAATGCTCGTGAGTTGGCACTTCTACCGTTTGTTCAAACAGGTGTGCAGAAAAAGGAGGGTCGTAAGTAATGACAAAGCTTATATTGAACCAGAACGTTGAAAAACTAGGTGTTGCTGGAGATGTTGTTGATGTTAAACCAGGATTCGCACGGAACTACTTGTTGCCGAAATCTATTGCAATATTGTGGACTGACCGCGCGGAAGCACAAATAAAGTTGACTAAGGCCGCAGTTGCTCATCGTAAAATTGAAAATGAACAAGTTGCAGTCCAGATCAAGGAAAAGTTGGAGTCTGAAGTTATAACTGTAGTTGCGAGTGCTGGTTCTTCTGGCAAACTTTTCGGTGCGGTAACTGCTACTAAACTTGTTGATGTAATTAAGGAACAGTTTGGTTTTACAATTGATAAACACAAGGTCACGTTCAGTAGTCCGATCAAGAATATTGGCTCGGGAACTGCAACCATTGGACTTTTCGATAAAACTGAGGCGGCTGTGAAGGTGAACGTCATCCCAATACCCAAGAAGAAGGCAGCTGCATAAATGAGTCTGGTTGTTCAGAAATTCGGTGGCTCTTCAGTTGCTGATACTGAGCACATCAAGAAGGTTGCAGGTCGCATAATCACTGCGGTTGCTGAAGGTAATCAGGTTGCTGTTGTTGTGTCTGCGATGGGAGATACAACGGATGATCTGATTGACCTTGCCAACCAGGTTACTGATCATGCACCCGCACGCGAGATGGACATATTGCTCACTGCGGGCGAACGTATTTCAATGTCTCTGCTCGCAATGGCGGTCACAAAGCTTGGTACGGATTTGAATATCAGGGCCAAGAGTTTTACTGGACAGCAAGCGGGGATTCAAACAACTAAAGTGTATGGGCACGCGCGCATTTCTTGGGTTGAACCAGAACGCATACTCAGCACACTTGATAAAGGAGATGTTGCGATTATTGCGGGTTTTCAGGGGATTAACAAGCAGTCTAACGACGTGACAACACTTGGGCGCGGAGGCTCGGACACAACTGCAGTTGCGATTGCAGCAGCTATCGGTGCTGATATTTGCGAAATCTACTCGGATGTTGACGGTGTGTTCACCAGCGACCCTAGAGTATGCAAGAAGGCGCACAAACTAGATTTTATAACTTATGAAGAGATGCTTGAACTTTCTGCGTCTGGTGCGAAGATTTTGGCACTTAGATGTGTTGAATATGCTAGAAGATTTAACGTAAAACTGAGAGTTCGTAGTTCATTTAATCAAAATGTTGGAACAGTTATTGCGAAGGAGGATGAAATGTTCACTGACGATTTAGAAGCACCACTGATTTCGGGAATTGCACATGATACTACGCAGAGTAAGATTACTTTGGTCGGCATACCTGACAAGCCTGGAGTTGCTGCACAGATATTTGAAACTATTGCTGGTGCGGGCGTAAATGTGGACATGGTTGTACAGAATGTCTCAACAACTGCGGATGGGAAAACCGACATCTCGTTCACAATTCCTAGTGAATTTGGACAAAAAGCCATCGACATTCTCAAGTCGCTAATTGAAGAGTTGGAAGCTTCAAATGTGGTTCTTGATGATAACATTGCCAAGATTTCAGTAGTCGGTGCAGGTATGAAGACGAATTCTGGTGTTTGTGCAAAATTCTTCAGTGCGTTATCTATTGCGGGAATCAACATCGAGATGATTTCAACATCTGAGATTCGCATCTCAGTAATTACTCGAGCAGAAGAATTTGAGCACGCGGTGAATGTTTTACACAGTGCGTTCGGACTAGACGCAGACGCGGAGGCAGTTGTTTATGCTGGAACCGGAAGATAATGACAACTAGAGGCAGAAAGCCTGAGGTTACTGTGTCAACGGATGGTTCGTGTCTGCGGAATCCTGGTGCCTACGGCTGGGCTGTGGTTGAACATGGCAGCGACTTCAAGCTTTTGGGAGGAGCCAGTTATGGGACGAATCAGATTGCAGAACTCACAGCAGTTTTGATGGCACTCAAGACATATGCGCCGTTTTCGCAGCGTGCAGTTGAAAAGTTAATAATCCAGAGTGATTCAATCTATGCAATAAACTCTTCAACAACTTGGCTTGCGAAGTGGAAACGTAACAACTGGAAGAATTCAAAAAAGGACACAATTGCCAACCTAGAACTTATTAGGGCAATTGATGACGAAATTGTTAAGCGAAAACAGCACGGTGGATTGCTGGAGTTCATCTGGGTCAAAGGGCATAACAACGACAAGTATAATGAACTCGCTGATGAGTATGCACGAAAAGCTGCACTGTCAGAAAAGTCAACTACAGAAAATTAAAAAGTTTTGAAATTTGTGCACAAAGTTTGAATATGTGCTTGCATTAACATAAAATAGATGATACAATATATAGTGTCGATTGTGCAGATACACACAATATGTTGTGATAACTGTGAGTTACCAGAAATTGTGGAACTTGTTAGTTGTTAATTTATAGAATGAAGGAAGGTATAATATGTCAGAAGATTTTAATCCACGAGGAACTAAGATTGATGTCCGTTCTACTGTTGCAGAATACTTGGACAAGTCTGATTGGCGCGTGAATGCGAACGCGAACCAGGGTTACTCACTTGGTGGTATGATTTTGAACACATCTGGTAAAGTTGTCGCAAACTATTGGTTGAATGACATCTACGGTCCTAAAAATCCGCAGATTGGTGAGGCACATCGTAATGGCGACTATCACATTCACGATCTGGACATGTTGTCTGGATATTGTGCGGGTTGGAGTTTACGCAAACTTCTTGAAGAAGGGCTAAATGGTGTTCCTGGAAAGGTTGAAGCCAGACCACCGAAGCACTTTTCTGCGGCTATTGGACAGATTGTGAACTTTCTGGGTTGCCTGCAGAACGAGTGGGCTGGTGCACAAGCATTCAGCTCGTTTGATACGTACATGGCACCGTTCGTTCGTCTGGATAACCTGAACTACACCGAAGTAAAACAGGGCATTCAGGAACTAATCTACAACTTGAATGTCCCTAGTCGTTGGGGTACTCAGACACCGTTCACGAACTTGACATTCGACATCATCTGCCCTGAGGAGCTCGCGGTTCAAAATCCACTAGTTGGCGGTAAAATGGTTGAATTCACTTATGGTGACCTGCAAAATGAGATGAACATGATCAACCGTGCATATATTGAGGTAATGACAGATGGCGATGCTTCTGGACGCGTATTCACATTTCCAATACCAACCTATAATGTCACCAACGAGTTTCCTTGGGATTCTGAAATCGCCGATCTGCTGTTTGAGATGACTGCGAAATACGGACTACCCTACTTCTCGAACTTCATTTCATCAGACATGGATCCGCACCAGATTCGTTCAATGTGCTGCCGCTTGCGCCTGGATTTAACCGAACTGCTGAAGCGCGGTAACGGACTGTTTGGTTCAGCTGAGCAGACTGGTTCACTTGGAGTTGTGACGATCAATGCTGCGCGACTGGGCTACAAATATGCGGGTGACTGGGACGGTTTAATTGACGAACTGGATAAGTTAATGGACCTCGCAAAGCAATCACTTGAAATTAAGCGCGAGGTGATTCAGCACTACATCGATGGTGGACTTTTCCCATACACCAAGCGGTATTTGGACACACTGGATAACCACTTCTCAACAATTGGAGTCAACGGTGTAAACGAGATGGTTCGCAACTACTTTGCCTACGAGAGTGCGACTCTGGAGGAGAAACGTGCAGGAGTTGTAACTGATGAAAGTGTTGACATCACCTTTGAAAACGGTGAGAAAATGGCGGTAGAATTGCTAGACCACATCCGTGAGAAAATGATTGAGTTTCAGGAAGAAACTGGACACATGTACAATTTGGAGGCGACCCCCGCAGAAGGAACCACTTACCGTTTCGCGCGCGCTGATAAAGCAGCATTCGGGAAGGCAATTCTTCAAGCTGGAACGGTCGACAACCCGTATTACACGAACTCCTCGCAGTTACCAGTTGGATTCACTGATGATCCATTTGAGGCGCTTGCTAAACAGGAACTTTTGCAGTCTAAATACACTGGAGGAACCGTTTTGCACCTCTACATGGGTGAGCGCGCTTTTAGCGCAAAAGCGTGCAAAAAACTTCTTCGTCGAGCGTTGACCAACTTTTCACTGCCGTATTTGACAGTTACGCCAACTTTCTCAATTTCTCCAATCAACGGTTACTTGGCTGGTGAACATTTCTACGATCCTATCTACGACAAACAGAATGGATTAACCGATGAGTCACCTGCTAGTGAACGAGTTGAATGCGAGGTCTGGACGCGCGTAATGGGCTATTTTAGACCAGTCACTTCATTCAATACTGGTAAGAAGGGTGAATATACTGAAAGAGTTCTGTTCAAAGAGGAAGTTTAGTAGTTGAACCTGAAAACAAGGTCAAGATTAGTTGATAACATGTTTGAGTAGTTCAAGTGGGTGGCCACTCCTCACTTTCAACGCCTTGGGAAAAACTACAAGTGCATTTAGTCTTGAGAATGCGTGTCTTCTGGCGCTTCGAGCCGCTTTGTGCCAGCCCAGTGCCGCATACTTTTGTGCAAGTTCTTCGAAAAAGCGGTTCTCCTCGTGAAAACGGCACCCGTTAACCGCACGCACAGACGAGTCTGATTTGGAGTGCCGTCGATATGAAAAAGTTGTCCGATCGTCTACAATCATGCTTCCACCAGCTGCCAAAATGTCCAGCGCGAGGCACAAATCCTGGACAACTTTGTATTGCTTGTTAAAGCCATGTCGCTTGGCACTCGTAGTTCGCCACAGAATTGAGGGGAAATACAACCAGTTCGCTCGCACCAAACTACTCGAAATCGTCTCACCCTGATGCACATTCGCGCAGTTTTTGGTGTCCGGTGTCAACTTGCGCTTAATTTTATCAACAAGTGGCAGATAAGTGCGACCGAACTCATCAATAACTGCAACTCCCGGCTGGTAGAAATCCGCATCACCAATAGTGTTCAGCGCGTTTTGTAAGTAATCCGCATGCATAATATCATCTGCACCCATCATCACGAAGAACTCCGCCTCCGCAGAATTCAGCGCCTTCGAGTAGTTTCCGTTCGCACCCAGATTCTGCTCATTTCTAGTATAAAAAACACGCTCGTCATCAATTGAACTGAAGAATTTGCGCGGTTTGTCACCCGGAAAACCGTCGTCAAAGACTAGTAAACGCCAAGAAGTGTAACTCTGATTCAGAACACTTCGAACTGCTTTCTTCATGAATTCGACGTCGCCGTAGTATGGTAACAACACATCAACTTTAGTTATAATCTATGCCTCCGATTTGCAGCAACTAACATCAGACCAAGTGAGTTTAACCGTGAGTGCAGTATGCTGCTGAATTTGCGTAACTTCTTCGCGGTTAGGTTGTTGTCGTGCATGCGCCTGAGGACGGTGTTTTTTTCAAGAACTTGAACAGCGCGCGCAGAAAGTGCACAATATGCAATCCACTCATCATACACATTCTCAACCTTGTGCGGAAATGGTAAAACTGCGACTTTTAGATGTTTCTTGAACGCAAAAGTGCAGCCGTAGAAAGGAACAGTCTTCAAAAATAACTTCAACTTCAGTTTGCCGAAGTGTCCGTTGTGCGTGCGCTTGAGGCGAAACTTTTGGTCAAATGATGCAACTTTCTGGTGTTCACCCTCAGCGCCCTCATAAAATACATCGTAGTTTGATGCAACTAGCTGCACAGACTTCTCCTTGCTGAGTTGTTTATACATCAAGTTCAAGCGTCCCTGAACCCAGACGTCATCTTGGTCGCTCAAGAATATGTAGTCGCCAGTTGATGCACCAATTGCGCGCTCAAATGCCGCAGAAACTCCAGTAGTTTTCGCATTCTCCAGAAGCACAAACTGATATGTATCTGCACCTGAAACCTTCTGCTTGAAGCATTTTAGAGCAACTTCGCGAGTTCGATCAGTAGATGCGTCGTCAACCAGAATAATCTCAAACTGAACTTTTTCGAAATCTTCAACCGCACGCACGAAGTTCGCAAATTCATTTAGTATTGATTGCAGTTGTTGTTTAATATATTTCTCGCCATTTCGAGTCGCCAAACATACGCTCAGCTTCATCGACGCCCAATCAGTTCTAGCAACTTTTTACCATAACCACTTTTGACCAGCGGCTGAGCGATTTTCTCCAACTCTGCATCACTCAGGAACCCCTTACGCCACGCAGTTTCTTCAGGAGAACCGATTAGAACGCCTTGACGATTCTGCACAGTTGATATGAAGTTAGACGCATCACACAGCGAGTCGAAAGTTCCCGTATCTAGCCACGCGGTTCCTCGAGGAAGTATCTCCACGCTGAGTTTACCCGCACTCAAATACACGCGGTTCAAATCAGTTATTTCAAGTTCACCACGAGCACTTGGTTCTAGACTTTTGGCAATCTGCACAACTTCGTTATCGTAGAAGTATAATCCTGGTACTGCGTAGTTACTCTTCGGATTATTTGGTTTCTCTTCAAGTGAAATAACTCTATTCTCACTGTCAAATTCAACAACTCCATATTCACTTGGATTGGTGACGTGATAACCAAAAACACTTCCGCCAAAAATGTTGCTGAACCTGTCGAGGCGCGTTCCCAAACCTTGTCCGTAGAAAATGTTATCGCCCAAAATAAGTGCGGCAGAATCCGCTCCAATGTACTCTTGTCCCAATATGAACGCCTCAGCCAAACCATTCGGCGCATTTTGCACCTTGTAGTTGATATTTATGCCGTACCTCGATCCATCTCCTAGTAGTTTTTGAAAACTTTGTGCGTCATGCGGAGTTGTAATCACTAGTATATCGCGAATTCCAGCAAGAATCAGTGTGGACAACGGGTAGTAAATCATGGGTTTATCATAAACTGGCACCAACTGTTTCGAAACTCCATATGTTATCGGGTGTAGTCTAGAGCCTGTGCCTCCTGCAAGAATAATGCCTTTCATAGTAGTCCTTTCATGTACTTTTCGAGCTCCTGAACATAACTAGTTGGCGTAAAACCAAGTGCAGTAATCTTCTTCAAGTCAAGCGTGCTGTTTGCCGGACGTTCAGAGATTAAAGCACCATCTTTTGCATATTCAGCTGAATACTGAGCTGTTGAAATCGGCGAGACCGTACGCGCATCAACTCCAGAGAGCTCAAACACAGCGCGCGCAACGTCACACCAAGTCTGTATCTCGCCACTATTGGTCAAGTTGAACGTACCGTATTCTTGCAATTTCAGGATGTGGAAAATGCCCGCAGCAAGCGTACTCGTAAACGTAATGCGCCCCCTTTGATCATCAACAACTTTTGGCTTGACCCCACACTTTGTAAGATTGTGCATTGTTCTGATAAAATTCTTACCATCACCAATAATCCAACTAGACCTGATGATAACATGTTTCTTCGCAACACTAATCGCCAAGTCACCAGCCGCTTTTGTCTGTGCATAAACTCCAAGTGGACAAAATGCGTCATCTTCAGTGTACGCACCATCTTTTTGTCCATCGAAAACGTAATCAGAAGAAATATGGACAACTGTAATGTCATACTCGTTGGAAACTTGAGCGAGCAGGGAAGGTGCATATGCATTAACTTTCCACGCGCTCTTACGACCCTCCGCAGTTTCAGCCAAATCTACTGCTGTATATGCAGCGCAGTTGATAATTGTACCAATAATTGACCAATCCACCTGATTATATGCAGCCTCATCCGCAAAATCGAACTTCTCAATACCGTGTTCTACATTTGCTTGCACATCTGTGTAAATGAACGAGTCTGGAAATTCATGACGTTCAAGAATTTCAGCGTGTACTGCATGCCCAAGTTGTCCGTTTGCACCTAGAACTAGAGTCTTCTTCGGCTGCATCGGCTTGACCTCATCAAAACTGGGGTGCTGTTTATCTTTCTCGCTGATTTCCACAGCCGCAGAATTGAGCGGAATTGGCCAGTTGATGTTCAACTTCTTGTCCGTAAGGTTTACAAAAGTGTAGTCCGACTGCTTAGATGCTGACCAGTGCGCATTAACTAGATATGTGTACGCCGTGTTATCTGCGAGCGCCTGAAACGAGTTG
>AXYY01000122.1 GCA_000485475.1 Candidatus Ancillula trichonymphae ImTpAt | reverse complement strand
AAAAGGTAAATCTGTTCATGCTCATAATTCCAATTACCACGTTTTCTCTTGGTGAATTGTTCGTCTCTTCGATTGGATTAGCAGCAACAACTGAATTAGTAGCGCCAAAATATGCATTTAGACTATACTAACAATATGTTTTGGCAAAATGCACTTGGACAAGGGGCACAAACTCGTTCTACGTACGTTTTTACGATGAACAACATCCCTCTGGCTTCTTTTTTTTTGGGGGGGGGTATGCGCATTTGTAGCATTTGTTATTACCGTTCTGATTCTCGCACTGCTCAAGCCGATTAGCGACTGATGGGGGTGATGTGAAGTTTTTACAACACCTTAAATTGTGCAACTAGAAACCGCTTCTGGATTTGACACGGGACAACAAGTGTGCTATAATGGGGTTGTAATTCGTGTGGATTAACATTGGGCTCGTCGTCGGGCTGCGGGTTCTAGCGTACCAGTTTAGTGTGCTTGAAGTTGCGGCTTGTGGGTTTGGTGTCACATTAGAGGTAACTAAAAGCAGAGGAATATAATATGTCAAGTATAACAACGCAAGACTTGCTCGCTAATGGCGTGCATTTTGGACATCAAATGCGCAGGCGGAATCCCAAGATGAAGAAATTCATTATGACGGATCGTAATGGTATTTACATCATAGATTTGATGCAAACAGTTGAATATATGAATAAAGGGTTTGACTTCGTGAAGAATACTGTTGCAAATGGTGGTTCAATTCTGTTTGTTGGAACGAAGAGGCAGGCACAAGAAATAATTAAACTCCAGGCGACTCGCGTGGGGCAGCCGTATGTATCAGAGCGCTGGCTGGGCGGTATGTTAACCAACTTCCAAACAATTTCAAAGCGGTTAGGGCGCTTGAAGGATCTCGAGAGCATCAACTTTGACGACACGTCTTCGTCTGCAGCAACCACCAAAAAAGAACTACTGCTGCTTCGTCGCGAAAAGGACAAGCTTTCGAAAACACTAGGCGGAATTCGCAATATGAACAGGCTTCCGTCCGCCATATGGGTTGTTGACACGATAAAGGAACATCTGGCTGTTAATGAAGCGCGCAAGTTGGGAATTCCAGTTGTTGCCATTGCTGATACAAATTGTGATCCAGATATGATTGATTACCTAATTCCCGGCAACGACGATGCAATTCGTTCAGTGGACTTGTTGACTAAGTTCATCGCTGATGCAATTGCTGCAGGTTTACTATCTCGCAGTGAAGTTGCTGCGGCAAAGACCAAGAAAGGCGAGGAAGACGCCACTGTTGAGACTGAACCTATGGCAGATTGGGAGAAAGAACTGTTGGGTGCAACTGAAGATAGTAATAGTCCAGAGAAGAAAGGGATAGGAGATATGGTAAATTATACTGCTGTAGAAGATATTAAACTGCTTCGTGAAACAACTGGTGCAGGAGCGCTTGATGTTAAAAACGCACTAGTGGAAGCTGATGGTGACAAAGCGAGAGCAACTGAGATTCTACGCATCAAGGGTGCAAAAGCAGCGGCGAAGCGTGGTGAACGTGAAACTGCTGAAGGTCTTATTGCGAGCAAGATTGTGCAATCCAAGAGCGGAAAGGGTCAAGCTGGTTATATTATTGAACTAGATTCTGAAACTGACTTCGTGGCTAAATCACCTGATTTTGTGGAACTTGCTAATAGTATTCTTGAAGCGGTTGTTGCAGCCGATGCAAACGACCTAGAGTCTGCACTTGCAGCCGAAACCACAGTAGGCACAGTCAAGGACAAGATTGAGGAAGTTGCAGGAATGAAACTGCGCGAGAATCTGGTACTGAAAAATGCAGGAAAAGTTGAGGGCGAAGTTGTGGTTGAATACTTGCACAAGAAGGATGTCGCACTCCCCCCGTATGTTGGGGTTGTCGTTGGAGTAGATGGTGTTAGTGAAGAAAATGCCAAGAAGTTGGCTGCTCATCTGGCGTCGTACCTCGGAATTAACGGTTCATTTCCCTACACGAGCATCGACGATGTTCCTAGTGCTGTAATTGAATCTGAGGAGCGGATTGCGCGCGAAAAGAACCAGGGTAAGCCTGATGAGATTATGCAGAAGATCGTCGCTGGCGCGTTGAACAACTTTTATAAACAGCAAGTTTTGCTTGAACAAGAACTCGCATTTGACAGCACGGTTTTAATCAAGAACTTGTTGGGAACTGGTAAAATTACGAGCTATGTTGGATTTCTAGTAGGTGGCACAAACTATTGACCCGAAGAGTGTTGCTTAAATTGTCTGGTGAATCATTCGGCGGTGGCGGCGTCGGTATAAATATTGGCGTTGTCCGCCGTTTGGCAAAGGAAATAGCTAAAGCAATTGAAACTGTGCAGATTTGCGTAGTTGTGGGGGGTGGTAATTTTTTTAGAGGAGAAGAACTTTCCGCTGCTGGAATTGACCGCAATCGTGGCGACTACATGGGCATGCTCGGAACGGTCATGAACTGCCTAGCTCTGCAGGACTTTCTTGAACAAGCGGGGGTTGTCACGCGCGTGCAGTCTGCAATTGCGATGGATCAAGTTTCTGAACCTTACATTCCGCTCAAGGCAATTCGGCATATGGAGAAACGGAGAGTTGTTATATTCGGTGCTGGTGTGGGCATACCGTATTTTTCAACTGATACAGTATCGATTCAGCGCTCGCTCGAGACGAACTGCGATGAGGTGCTCATGGCAAAAAATGGTGTTGATGGTGTCTACACAAGTGATCCGCAACTTGACAAAAGTGCTCAGAAGTTGGAATACTTGACAGTTACTAGAGCGTTAGTGGACAACCTCAAAGTTATGGACAGCACTGCACTCTCACTAGCAAAAACCAACAAGATGGACATTCGAGTCTTCGGAATAAATGAACCTGAAAATGTGACGGATGCATTATTAGGAAAGAAAATAGGATCGCTAGTTAGCGCAGATTAAGGAGTTGAATATGCTACAAGATATAATTAAGGACACTGAAACGAAAATGGAAGTTGCACTAAACCACACAAAAGATGAGTTCGCCGGAATTCGTTCTGGGCGTGCAAATGCTGTGCTTTTTTCTGGGATAACTGTCAACTACTACGGAATTGCGACTGCGTTAATGCAACTTGCTAGTGTAAATGTTGCGGAAAATCGTGTTGTAATCGTTTCGCCGTTTGATAAGAGCGCAATTGATGGAATTGTGAAGAGTCTGCAAGATGGTGATTTGGGTTTCAGTGCTGCTAGAGAGGGAGACCAGATACGCGTAACACTTCCAGAGTTAACTAAACAGAGGCGCTTGGAGTATGTTAAATTGGTGAAGACACGCACAGAAGAGGGAAAAATTTCTTTAAGGTCGCTGCGGCACAAAGCAATTGATGAAGTTGACGCACTCTTCAAGAATAAGGAAATCGGTGAAGATGATTACAAGCGCGTCAAAACGGAGATTGATAGGTTGACGAAGAAATTCACTGACGAGGTTGATACATTATTCGCACACAAAGAGAAAGAAATACTGGAAGTCTAGTGAAGCGCGATGTCAAGCAATCTGTAACTACAGGACTAATTTTTGGTACAGTTGTTGTACTTAGTGTGTTTGCATCTTCACTTGTGTTCGTAATTTTTGTGTCCACACTAGGTGTTATCGCGTGCTTCGAGCTGGCAACAATATTCAAGTACAAATACGAAAAAGTACCGCTGATTATCGGCTCAATAGCAACATTTCTGATTATCTTTTCATGTCACATAGGTGGTGAAACTGCGCTGATGGTCTCCTTTATTTTCTCAGTTCTATTCGTCGTGATCTATTCGAGTTTCGAAAAAAGTGTAAATAGTAAGAATTCAATGTTAACATCGGGAATTTTTTTACTCATATACATTCCCTTTTTACTTTCCTACTTAGTACTACTTAGAGATTCGTCATCCGGTATACAAAAAGTGTTATTCGTATTTCTTGTTATATCGTTTTCAGACATTGGTGGACTTGTATTTGGCGTAAAATTCGGAAGAACTAAAATGTGCTCAGTAATCTCGCCGAAGAAGACTTGGGAAGGCTTTTTGGGATCACTTATTTTTGCATTTATAACTACGACATTGTATATTCAGTTTATATTTCCAAGTGTGTACTATTCAGGTAACTATTGGTTTCCCTTCGCTTTTGCGCTGTTGTGTGCAATATTTGGAACTACGGGAGACCTCGTGGAGTCGCTGATAAAACGAGACGCCAAAGTTAAGGACTCTGGTAGAATTTTGGCTGGTCATGGCGGCATTCTGGATCGGCTAGACTCCATCATGTTATCTGCACCGTTCATGTACATCTTCATTATGCATACAATTTAGTCGCACCGACTTCCGCTTTAAATTTGACAACAAGAAGTACTTATGATACAATAACGCACATACGTGGAGTTGGAACTGATAGCGTGCTGTTTTGGCTCAGACACTTGCGTCGTAACTAAAAGTTTATGGTGATTGTAGCTCAGTTGGTAGAGCGTCGGATTGTGGTTCCGGATGTCGCGGGTTCGAGCCCCGTCAGTCACCCTCGAATTGCTCTTTTTCTGCGCGTGTTGTTTGGTTGGAGGTTGTGGTATAATGTACGCATGAAGTATCCAATAGTGGGTCTTGTAAAAAATCAGGACAAGAATGTGTCATTTCCATCAATTGAAGAGGCTGTTTTAAGGTATTGGAGAGATAACAACATCTTTTGTGAATCACTTGAGTTGAACAAATCTGGTGAATGCGGTTCGAACGAGTTTGTGTTTTATGACGGGCCCCCTTTTGCAAACGGACTTCCGCATTATGGGCACCTGTTAACTGGCTACGTCAAGGATGTAATTCCGCGGTTTCACACAATGCTCGGCAGGCGCGTTGACAGGCGATTCGGCTGGGACACGCACGGACTACCAGCTGAACTGGAGGCACAAAGGGAGTTGAACATTGATCAGGTTGAGCAAATATACGCGCTCGGAATTAACAAGTTTAATCAGGCGTGCAAGAAATCTGTTCTCAAGTATACGAATCAATGGCAAGAGTATGTGCGTCGTCAGGCTCGGTGGGTCGACTTCGAGAATAACTACAAAACACTAGATATAAACTACATAGAGTCTGTAATATGGGCGTTCAAGCAGTTGTACGAAAAAGGGCTAGCATACAAGGGGTACAAGGTTTTGCCATACTGCTGGAATGATCAAACACCTCTATCTAATCATGAACTGCGAATGGATGATGATGTTTATCAGGAGCGCCAGGATAATACAGTGACACTGGGTCTGCGGGTCGACCTCGCTGCAAGTTCGGCGAATGTTCAAGAATTGTTTGCAGGCGTTTCCATGAACAAACCGCCGTTGATTGTAATTTGGACAACTACTGCATGGACTCTGCCCACGAATTTTCTAGTTGCGGTTGGGCCTGAAATTGATTACGCACTGGTCAGGGCAAATAGCGCTCAATTCCTCGGTGAACTTATCGTTATTGCAAAGTCACGCATTAAGAACTACGAGAAGGAATTACTTGGTGCTGATGACCCGGAGGTTGAAGTTTTGTACGAGTTCAAGGGCAAAGAACTTGAGGGGCTTCACTACCACCCAATATTTGACTACTTCAAGCGGGAGAAAACTACGGAGTATGATCTGCGGAATGCGTATCAGGTGAAAACTGCGGAGTACGTTGGTGAAGATGATGGAACAGGACTGGTGCACATTGCCCCATATGGTGAAGAGGATATGCTTGTGTTGAGCGAACTTGAAATAATTCCGCCAGTTCCCATGACTTTGGGTGCTGTTTTATCGGAAGAAATTCACGACTACGCAAACCTACAAGTTTTTGATGCCAACAAGCCTATAATTTCGGACCTCAGAAATGAAACTGGTTCGCAAAGTAGAATTCAGGAAAATCTGCGTGCCAAGTTAATTCGCAGTCAAGTGCTCGCACACTCGTATCCGCACTGTTGGAGATGTCGAAAACCGCTGATTTACCGCCCAGTATCCAGCTGGTTCGTTAAAGTTACTGCGCTGAAAAAAAGACTACTGGAGTTGAATGAAAAGATTTGTTGGATTCCAGAAAATGTCAAGCACGGACAATTTGGGAAGTGGCTTGAAGGCGTACGAGACTGGTCGATAAGTCGAAACCGTTTCTGGGGTGCGCCAATTCCTGTCTGGGTGAGTGACAACCCTGAGTATCCGCGCGTTGACGTATACGGTTCAATTGCTGAACTTGAAGAGGATTTTGCCCAGTGTTTGGCTGAGAATCCGCACTATCCGGATGGTAAGATTACTGACCTGCATCGCCCAAGTGTCGATTCTCTAGTGCGTGCGAATCCTGATGATCCAACTGGCAGCAGCCTGATGAGACGAATTCCTGATGTTTTCGACTGTTGGTTTGAATCTGGGTCGATGAGTTTCGCGAGTGTGCACTATCCGTTTGAGAATAAGGAGTGGTTTGACAATCATTTTCCCGCAGATTTCATCGTGGAGTATATTGGACAGACTCGTGGATGGTTTTATACACTTCATATTATGGCAACTGCACTTTTTGATTGCAACGCGTTCAAGAATGTGATGTGTCACGGAATCGTTCTGGGATCTGACGGACAGAAGATGAGTAAGAGTTTGCGTAATTATCCAGATGTGTACGACGTTTTCAATGAGCACGGAAGTGATGCCATGCGCTGGTTTCTGATGAGTTCAAATATTTTACGAGGTGGAAATTTATCAGTAAAAGAAGACAATATTCGCGATACGGTTCGTCAGATTCTGTTGCCGTTTTATTCAACATATTCGTTTTTCAAGTTGTATGCAAATTCTGCAAATAATTCTAGTGGATATACTGCAACTGAAGTTTTAGCACACGAAGTCCGTAAGTTGCCAGTTATGGATCGTTACATCCTGGCGAAAATGCGCGTATTCCTTGAAGAAATCACCGAGAGTCTGAAGGCATTTGACATTTCTGGGGCAACTGTTTTGGTGCGTGATTTTATAGATGTGTTGACTAATTGGTACATTCGCACTTCTCGCTCGCGGTTTTGGAACGAGGAGGAACCTGCATTTAATACGCTTTGGACTGTTCTTGAGGCGCTTTGCCGAGCGTGTGCGCCACTTCTTCCGCTCACAACTGAAGAGATCTACCTCGGATTGACCGGTAAGAAGTCTGTGCACCTTGAAGCATATCCAGATGTTGCAACTAACAGAAACGTTGCGAAAATCTTCGCACCTGACCTGAAACTAGTTGCTAGAATTGATGCAGTTCGTGAAGTCATTTCTTTAGTGTTGTTCATCAGGAAGACTTACAATCATCGAGTTCGTCAGCCGTTGTCGCTGTTAAAAGTTGTGGTTCAAAATCCTGAGGAAATTGAAGAGTTCAGAGAAGTGATTGCCAATGAGTTGAATGTGAAAACAGTAGAATTCTTATCACTTGCGACAACCAATCAGGCAGATTTTGGAATTGAGCAGCAGTTAATTGTGAACGCGCGTGCACTTGGTCCTCACATTGGCAAGCGTGTGCAGGAGGTGATAAGAAATGCAAAACAGGGGAATTGGAAAGTTGTTGATTCGGCTGTTGTTGTTGAATTGTCTGATGGCCCGATTAAACTTGATGAAGATGAATACACGCTGACAACAACTATCAATTCTGCAGATCAGGGCGATGAGATTGAGATTGCATCAGGAATACTGCATCAGGGTGAGGGCGGTTTTGTTGTCCTGAGTTTGACACTTGATCAAGCACTCATCAACGAGGGCATTGCGCGCGACATCATACGCGCAGTTCAGGAAGCCCGGAAGAACGCCGAACTTGATGTTGCAGATCGCATCAACTTGAAGTTGAAGTTGAATCAGGTGCAGTTTGTTGCAGCAACCGAGTTCAAGGACCTAATATGTACGGAGACACTAGCAATCTCAAGTTCCTTCGAAAATACAGGTGACTTAGATGATGTGGTCGTTAACGTTAAAGTCATGCGCGCGTAGCGCGAACTGCACGCTCCCCCCCTAGAGGTGCTCACTTGCAACTTGCTTGAAGAACGGATCAATTGTTGTGTAAATAATTGCCAAGTGCGTGGTCGCTCGAGTTAGTGCGACATATAGATCAGACGCACAAACTTGAAGTATTTTGAGCGGTTCAAACAAAACAACTCGATCAAATTCCAGCCCCTTCACTTGCTGCGGCGTGTAGCACTGAGCTGAAGTTGCGGCACTCACAGATTCAAACAGCTCATCAGGAAGTATCACTGCAGTTTTTTCATCAACTGAATTGTTTCGAGTAAGATTCCGCATTTCTCCAAGAATGCTTGTAACTTGCTTAAAATCTACTGAATTGGGAACACTTCGCGGTGCACGCACATGGCTGTCCAACTTGTCTGCAAGTTTTAGTCCACTTTTAACAGCAACGGTTTCTGCAAGTCCAGCAATCTCAGTTGTATTTCTGTAGTTCACGGTCAACTCTTCAATTTTAACTGCACCAGAAATGTATTGCGACAACTTCTTCCATTGAGCTACGGTTTTCTTCTTGTTTGCAACGCTATGCATTGATGAAGTCTGGAATATATCACCAACTATTGTATACGAGCCGTTCGTTGAGCGTCGCGCAACCATTCTCCACTGCATTGGCGATAATTCTTGCGCCTCATCTACCACAATATGCTTGAACTTTTTGCGTTTTCCAAATGGTGCACCGTCTTGATCGTCAGCTATTTCTGGTACAAAATTGCGTAGAACTAACGCACTCTCATCAACAAAATCGCGTATATCTCGCAGAATTCCACCACTTTTCAGTAGTCCCTTTGCGAACCGTTTAGCATCCTTCAACTCCTGATTCTGCTGTTTTCTGCGTTTCTTGGTGTGTGCGTCATCAGAGCCAATTAGCCAAGCAGCCTCGTCGAGTAGTGGCAAATCAGCATTAGAAAATTCAAACTCTTGAGATTGCAGTGAGAGCAGGTACTCAATATCG
>AXYY01000121.1 GCA_000485475.1 Candidatus Ancillula trichonymphae ImTpAt | reverse complement strand
TACTACATTACCACCATTTACCCAGTCGTCGACATTACCAACTAGTGGAATTGCTCCCCAGGCTTCAAAATTGGGCACTAGACGAAAACGAATGGCCTTGATGGGGGGGTGTCGCCATCACCAGCTAGATTATCAGAAGTTACCCAAGCAGTCCAACCACTTTGGTTATTGGGACGTGCTTGATATACTGAATACTGCGTGGTAAAGTGCGACTCAATATCCCCCCCCCCTGAGTGCAAAACCAACCTGAGTTAACAAAACATTATTAGACAGACCAGACGAGGATTACTATTGGAGTAGTCAATATTGCCCAACTCATCGCGGCCAAAGGGATCCTTGATTTTGTACAAAGGCAGGCAGCTGTTTTTTTCTGAAGATAGGTGAACTTCAGGAGTAATTAATTGTGCAGTATAACTACTTACTTGGTACAAAGAACCATCAGAAGATTTTATGACATTATCGACTTGGTCAATGGAGTTGTTATAGCACACGTTAAAGCGCGCACCAGTTGGACCTGATTCGGAAACGGTAATTTGAAATGGTCCAAAAGCACTAGTAGTTTTACCATCAACTTCCTTTAGTCCCGAATTCTTAAAGGGCACCAATAGTTACTATATCATTGGTTAATTTATCTTTCTTGTTATTATTTTCATCCAGTTTTAGAGCAACGTTGTTCAAAGTTGGTGATGAGTCACTAGCTTGACCAATTTGCATAAACTCTTTACCATCAAGAGCTTGGTTGTACTGGTTAACAGCTGGAGTCCAGGTGTTATTATCGGCGCAGTGAGCTGAAAACGACAAGGCACTTGAACGCTGGAAAAGGGAAGTCTTAATACCAGTTAGAGTATCTACACTAATAAAACCGTCCTTGTCGCGAGTGCTATTCCAGTGCTTGTTCTTGTCTCTTAAGGCAAAATAGACCGTAAGTGTAGTTTCATGATGCCATAAAGTAGAACGTTGATAGCACTAATCTCACCGCAAATATCTTCAACGGCACCTTTGAAGGCACCTGAGTGGTGAAAGTACTTTGCGATCAAAACCAAAGGTACAAACTCCACCAGGTCCAATGTCATATTCGTTAATCGTCTCCATATCAATAATCCCACTGTCTTTGGTTTTATAAGTTGAAGCGAATTTGACATCAACCTTTCGAGCGTTGACTGGAACTTCAACATTGCGCGTATCACCAACTAGAACACTATCAGTAGTTTGAGGACCTCCAATTGGCTTTTGACTAGCATCGAAGAAGGTGTAATGAACTTACCAGAAAGTCCAGCACCCGCATCTACATGTAGTGCCAATTTGGAATTGTCTAGTCCTTCAACTGGAGCCCAAACTGGATTGTCAGCGTACTTGGGGTCATAATTGCAGTCCGAATGGTTACACTTGGACTTACCGTTGGCATCTAGAATTGAAGCGTTGGGATTTGGATCAACACCGTACCGTACTTTAGAGTTTTCTCAGCAACTAGATTAAGTTTGGCCTTCGAGATGACGGTTTTGGAGGCCTCAAGGTACTCTGAAAGTAATTAGGATTAAAATCAAGGTGTTGTTCATCAACCGAAGAAGCTTCAGCAGTAAAAGTAATGTGCTCTTTTATGGTGTTGGCATTAAAAATCACGTAAAAGTGGTACCCACAGTATTACTATGCTTGTCATTGGTGTAGTCAAGGTTTTTAACCGAACCATCAGGCATTACCACATCAGCGATGATTTTGTACTGAGCGGCATAACCAGCACCCACTGGAACGTGAATTTTAAGGATGGGGCGGAACTTGGCAGCAGTTTACTCAATGGAAATAGTTCTTTGCGGTGTCGTTAAAAATACTCGGTCTTTATACTTACTAGTATTGGTTCTAATAAATGCTTGAACTTCAGAATTTTGACTAAACTGAACTGGCATTTTCTGGGTGAATTTGAGCCCTTTGGCATTTACACCATCAGGTAATTTGTTAATTGTGGGATCCGGCATGGTTGAATTTTGTCGAGCAGTTTCATCCAGATGTGATTCGTAAGTTTTACCATCACTCACTACCTTTAAGAATGGTTTTAATGCTAGGCTTTTCGAATTTGGGGTCATTTTTGGTTCCTAGACACTTTTTGAAGGCTTCAGCATTGTTAATGTCAGCAATTTCCTTACGGCAGTCCTCTGCAAGACTTAGACGAATTGGTTCATTTTGCTCATTTCTTAAAAAGTCGAATACACACCGTTAATGGGATCAAGTCCTGTGAAAGCCAAGTCTTTAGCTTCTTCAATGGCTTTAATATCTCTAGACAGCATCTTGTAAGGTTTTCAAATCAGCAGCCGTTAAGCGTGTAGCATCAAAACTGGGGTCAGTCATGGCAAAGCGCAATTCTTTGGCTGCTTCTTTCTTGTCAATGTCATCATGAAGTTTTTGGTTGCTGATAATTCCCTGGTGGATTTGGCACTCTAGTAAATAAAGGGCACTAGCCACAATGTGCAGCGCGTTGTCTAAAGCCATCTGGTCATTGATCAACCTTCAGCACTAGCATTACTTTGTGAAGTTTCATCCAGGTTGATGTAACCAAATGAGAGGTTGTAGAAGAGTTCTGGCGGTTGGGTGAAGCAAGTACGGTATCGCGGCGAAACCACGGACACAAGTATCTTTCATAAACTCTTCTTCCTTGGCGTTTACAGCTGGTTCTTTACATGAAAAAACACATAAAGAGCAAGATTTCGCCAAAAGTACTAGCACTTGTAATTCTACCAGTTTTAACAATTCTAGTTCTGCATTTCTCAAGTCCACTGCACTCCATTATCCCCCCACGCAGCCACACAATCCATCTGGGTTCGCAATGATGGTGCTGGTTTGTACGGGCGCGTGAATTTGGCTTTTGGTGAACTGCAAACAAAACAGTCCATCGACAAAACTACACCTTTTCGTGACGGGCAAATAATCCGTGCGCAGAATGCAAACTACCTAGTTTTAGACGGTCAAGTACTGCAAATTGATGAGGCATCTCCCAGTGCGATTACAAAAGAACAAGTTATGCATGCGCAGAAAGTGGCTGCAGATGCGAAGAATATTGTTGTGAATGCGGGACAAGTTGTGCTGGTGGATCAGAGTGGGCGCGCATACCAAACCACTGAAGATAACTTCAGGTATAACGAAAATCTACAGCCCATTTCGGACACTGGAAAAGTCGTTATTTCAGCAAATATCACACCGAACTCGCAAGTTGGAGTGCTTTATAACACTGGTGAAGTTGGACTAATTGAGCCAAATTCTAGTCAAGTACTTTCCAAGTACAGAATTGAAGAACTGCCCAAGAATGTGAGCACCTCGAACTTCCAGATTTCGTTTACCAACAAGAATTGGATTGTGCACTACCAAGATCTGGACAACAAAAACTGCAAGTTATGGATTAACGGAAAACTGCAACCAGAATACACAACTCCTGTTAAACTTGCGCCTCCAAGCAAGCAGGACACCCTGTATTTTCAAGCTACAACTGGCATTTACGAGATGGATAAAACTGCAGAAGTGAAAAAACTGAAGTTGTTCAATACTGCAGAACATACACCAGCTGCGATCGAAGTTGTAGATGGGGGATCTGTCCAGGCACAAACTCAAGAGATAACCAAACTAGTCGAGAAATTGTGGCGATCTGGGAAACTACAATTGAACTTATTTCTTCAACATGTTTATCGGGAGCAGCAAGTTGTTCCATTTAGTGCACATCAAATACGTTAGAAATACTAAACTCTACAACCTGGGCGATTTCATCGTGTTGAATGCGACAACTACGGGTGAAGTGTGGACATTGACCAGTGGATTGGAAAACAAGTGGAATGCTATAAAGTCACCCCTTAACAACTGGTTCACAAGTCTTGATGAGCAGGAAAAAACAACTGAAGACCAAAACCCAACGGGAATATTTGTCCAACTGGCTCCAAAATTATAACATTTGGAGTTCGTCCAGGCATGGATAATAAAATACCAGTGTTGGTTCCAGTGGTTGATCCAAATGAGGGTGATACGTTAATACTTATTGATGACATTAAGCAGTCCAACGACGAACTGGGGAAGTTCAGAATAGTAAATGATGGGCAGGCGATTGCTGTGAGTGTTCCCAAATCAGCTGATAAACTCAAGTCGACGCAGATAACTGTTATAGTTTCAGACGGTGGTTCAGATGCAAGTGGCATATGCAGGACTCCGATCACATATACAATTGAAGAACACCCGTATAGTATATGCCAAATCAGGCACCTGTGCACATCGGGGCAAGCATTGGGGCAAGAGCCCATCTGAGAAAGTGCCACCAAGTCCTGCAACTTCAACTGTGGATGCACTAACTGGCTGGGTGGACCCTGATGGTGATGACATATTCGCAACCAGTCAATACAACGGTGAAGTTGCCAAAGCAGTAGTTGCACCAAACGGCGAGTTGACTTTCCAGTCCCTGAACATGTATCCAGGAGATGTTGAGTCTGTCAACTACCAAAAGGACTCTTAGGTGCGTCAACTCCGAGCACACTCCAGTTCCGTGCGGTTGATGGACAGTCCATCTATCTGGACACGATTTCTCGAGTTGGAGTCATCAATCAGCCGCTAAAAATATCGATGTTGAAGTTCGTTCATGCGACTAACAGTAGTTGGTTGTTGTCAACACAAAATGTTCCAGATGGCGTGGTGATCGTTATCTCACCAAATGGACAAGAAGTCACTATTATTACGAACAAAGCAGACACATATACAATTAACTACTCGGTTACGAATTCTACTACCACTTCTGGCTCAATACACATGCTTTTTCTTAATGCGATGAGTCGAACAACGCGTTTTCCATGAACCCGATGAGCGTGCAGATACAGAATAATACGGATTCAGTTGTTGATATAACGAACGCAATTCAAAATGTCAACAACCTGAACTGAAAAATTGCGGACGCCTTCATTGTGCCCCGTCGCGATGAGCAAGGAGTAGTTGGACAAATGGATGTGGATATAATCTCTACCAGTGCACTCAGAATTGATGGGTATTTGACTAGAATAGTTGAAAGCGAGTTCGTACATCTTGGAGAAATTGAAGTTGTAGTGAAATTTGAGGACAAGGAGGCTCGTGCGAGCATAAGTGTTGTTGTATCCACTGTCCAGAAAAATTCTGCACCAATTGCGGTTGAAGATCAAGTTGCCGTTCATGCAGGAGAAACTGTTGACATTGACGTGATGAAAAATGACGTTGCAGAATCTGGTGAGCAGAAAGTGCTTAACCCCGAATAGTTGTAGCGAACAAGAGTTTGCATTCCCCAGCGGAAATAAAGTGCGGTATATCGGCACCAGCGAATGCAACTCTTGGTCAAATATTCAGCCGCGAGTATTGGGATCTACACCATGGGGCACCCGCAGATACAACGCGCACACGGATACATCAACATCGTAATTGCAGACCCTTCAACCAAGGTACCAGAGTCGTCATATTCAGGTGGACGTTCCTCAGATGAAAACTCAACTGAAGAGGAACGACCAGTTGATTTTTGGAACATCAAATATGGACAAGATCAAGAGGAAGTGAAGGTGAATGTGTTATATAGATAATGACGCAGTTCCAACTGGTCTTTATCCAGAAATTGCGAGCGCTAGACTAGTTTTACCCAGCGGAAGTAATCCAGATGCACAAACCACAAGAATTACCGATCCACAAGAACTCAAAAACTTGAAGTTTGTGGTTGGACAAACTGAAAATGAAACTATCTGGGAGATATGCACGGACTTGTATTCGAAACAGCACCCAAAGTCACCAGTTTTATACACAAAGGCGCTGATATTGCGGATTGCGCGTGAGGAGAACATTGAGGAGTACCCGCAGTTTAAGGACATCAAAGTACGAAGTTCTGAAATTGAGCACCGCAAGAATTACAACACTAGTGTGAAAAATGCGCTGCCATATATTAAAAGTGAAGAAAACTCACGTATTCAATCATACGGGAGCCGCAGAAGTTGAGGGCATGCAGATAACTGGAAATATGCAGCACATCTCGCAAGTTGTACTGTTCAAGGCTACGTTAAACGGTAGTGATATTAAAACATACGGGTTTGTGCGTGTTCCAGGACTCCTTGAAGAGTGTTACCCACCAGAAAAAACAGCGACGTCAAAATGGCAAGGGTAGATGATAAGAAACTAGAAATTGACATTCTTGATGAAATTGAGGAACTAGATGGTACGACTCTGGAGATTTTTGGCAAAGTTGTACATCAGAAAAAGCGCACGCAGTCAACTTGTAGTCTCAAAAACAACACATTAGTATACACGCCCAATAAAATGCGGGACGAAGAGGTGAACACGCACTTAACGACTCTTGCGGTATACAAGTTGCCTGGAAGGGCGAAGTTCAACCAAGACATTGATCAACTTCCAGATCCAAATAGTGCCCCTCAATTCAGAACCGGAAATTCGCAAAGAGGTTAAATTGATGCAACTTGCTCCAAAAGAATCGCTCACAACTTCACTAGTTGATTATTTCTTGGTATGGTCATTCAACTGAGGAAATCAACGCGCTCGAGGTCAAGTGTGGAAGTGATCTAGACACATTCAGATTACTTGCGACCACCTGAATCTGCGGGCTGAAGTTCCAAGAACTGCAACTGAACTAGTTGAACACAAAATTGAACTAGAAATACAAAACCACAAGAATAGCCATGCAGTTTGGCGGCTCAAAACTTAGAGCCTCTTTAAAAGTGGCAGATTAAAGAAAGTGCGGGTAAACTGCTACCGAATCAGTTCTACGGCAACAAGCGCAGTTTCGCAAAAGGTGAAAGTTTATCAGTTCTGGTAGATGCAGACAACTACAAAGATGTTGGCGCATATAACTTCAACATATCAGTTTGCATTCAACTGCTGGACAATTTCAGCAACTTTCCTGAAAAGTGCTTCAACATCGGTACATCATTTGAGTTAACGAAAAACAGGCAAGAATACAGGAGGAGAAGATGGTTACAAGCCAAAAGGAGATTGAGTGGTTCAGTAAGTTATAAGGAACTAGTTCAAAATATCGGACAGGTGTTCCTAGGAAAACTCACAGCTATACAACAAGTTCTAGCAGCATTCATCTGCGGTGGACATATACTTCTTGAAGATGTGCCCGGGACTGGAAAGACCCATCTGGCTCGAACTCTAGCCAAATACGTAGGTGGTGAAAGTTCACCCCCGGATCTTCTACCTGGTGGGACGACATCACAGGTCTGAGCATCTACGACCAGAAAAATAAGGAGTTCATTTTCCACCACGGTCCGGTTTTCACGAACATCTTGTTAGCAGATGAGGAAATAAACCGCGCGTCGCCAAAACACAATCTGTATTGCTTGAGGTCATGAAGGAAGGTGCGGTCACCGTTGATGGTATCACCAGAGATGTTCCTCAACCTTTTCTGGTTATTGCAACTGAAAACCCAATTGAGCAAGAACTTACAACCTGCCCGAAGCTCAACTAGACCGTTTTGCCACGCTGATTTCGATCGGATACACGGATCACCAAACTTCTGTTCAAAAATAATCATTAGTAATTCAAACACCTCAAAAAGCGCGCAGATTATAAAATGTGCACACTTCAGGACATCATGAAAATGCGTGTGGTTGTGGAGAACATACATGTTGATAATGTAAATTTGGACTACATTGTGCGTCTTGTAGAGGTAATTCGCTTGGCCCGCTGATGTCAAAGTTCGGTTCGTCAATACGTGGTGCGATTATGCTCAAGAATATGGCGAAAAGTTGGGCGGCAAGAATGCTCGTAACTTCGTTATACCAGATAATATGAAAACTTGGCGTCGATTGTTTTGAGCCACCGCATTGTTCTCTTCAACCAGAATCACTCTTGACGACGGTATGAGTGCAACT
>AXYY01000120.1 GCA_000485475.1 Candidatus Ancillula trichonymphae ImTpAt | reverse complement strand
TTCTTAATAATAACTTATCTATTACACTTACAACTTAACAAAAGAAAACTAGAGTCTTACTTTTGTCTAAAAGCTATTAGACATGCCCCCACTTGTTAAGTTATTTTATGAGTTTTAAGGAGATTTTAAGGGAGGACAAGTTTGTGGGGGTGGGGTATTTGTGCGGGGGTTGTGCGCAAATCGCGCAAGTTTATTTGTATTCCGCGCAGCGGAATTCAGCTTATTCATCTGCATTTCACGAAGCAAACGCCATCGTTTATTTCCGCAGCGGCTGTTTAATCAACTTTGCCGGACTCTGCGCCTTGAGCAAATCTCTAATTTCGCGCAACAACTCCTCTTGACTGACATTTTCTTCTGCATGCGCCTTTTCTGCTGCATTTTTAGCTTCTTCTGCAACGAGCCGCGCATTTGTAATCTCAACTAGTTTGTTAATCGGTAGAATTATGCAAAAATATAAAGCCGCAGCAACGATCAAGAAGTTCAAAACTGCTGAGAAAAGTGCGCCAAAAAGAATTCTGGACCCGTTAATCTCCAGGATAAAAATACCGCTCATGTCTGGTTTCCCGAACAATGCAGCAACTAGTGGATTCAACACGGAGTTCACAAGTGCGTTAACAAGTGCAGTGAATGCGCCACCAACTGCGACACCAACTGCAAGTTCAATGACGTTACCTCTGAGTGCGAAGTCGCGAAACCCCATCAAAACCCCACCAATCTTCTTAAGTTCTGCCCCAGTTTTGTTTCTGACCCTGCACTTTTTCAACGCTCGTAGTAATCCTTCAGTAATTGTGAACGCGCAGGATGCTGCAATTTCGACATAGTCTTCGCCTCAATCTGCCTGATCCGCTCGCGCGTGACATCAAGCTTCCGTCCGATTTCATCAAGTGTGTGCGCAATCTGATCCTCCAAACCGTAGCGCATTGTGATAACAGCACGCTCCTTTTCTGAAAGTGTATCAATTATTCTATGCAACTGGTCACGCATAAACCGTTCAGAAACAACATCAATCTGGTCTGGCGCGTTCATGTCTTCGATCAAGTCACCGTATTCAGTATCACCATCCTCACCAATTGTCGCATAAATCGACGCAGGTTCACGACTGTATTTCTGTATTTCCGAAATTCGTTGCTCCGGCACATCAAGTTGTTCTGCCAACTCAGCATTCGAGGGTGACCGCCCAAGTTCAACCGTCAACCTCTTCTGTATTTTCGCTAGACGATTTATAATCTCAATCATGTGTACTGGAATTCGAATCGTCCGCCCCTGATCCGCAATTGCTCTAGTAATTGACTGACGAATCCACCAAGTTGCGTATGTAGAAAAGCGAAAAGACTTGGAATAGTCGTACTTCTCAACCGCGCGTGTAAGCCCGATGTTACCCTCCTGAATTAAATCTTGAAACCGCATCCCTCTACCAGAGAATCTTTTCGCGAGTGATACGACCAGCCGCAGGTTCGCCTCAACAAGATGTTCCTTCGCGCGCTTGCCCTCTTCAACTAGGTGCCTGAGGTTCCTTATATCCACACTGTCATACTCATCGCGCGCAGTTTTCAACTTGTGCTCCGCATACAGCCCAACTTCAATTCGCTTGGCAATGTCTTTCTCCTGTTCATGCGTGAGCAGTGCGATTTGTCCAATTTGCCGCAGATAATCACGAATTGGATCACTAGTCATGAACGAATCTGAAAAGTCGTCATCGTAGGTTGGGCGCCCACCCTCATCAAGATCCTCGAACCCCAAGATTTTCTTCATGTCGCTGAAATTTGCCGCCGCTGTCTGCGCGGGCGCTGCATCAGCAGCTTCCTCAGGTTTTACCACCGGTGCAGATTTAACTTGAACAGCCTTTGCAGGTGTTGTAGATTTACTAGTTTTTTTAGGCGTACTTCCGAACTTCTTCGCGGGAGCCGCAGTAATCACAACACTAGTTTTTGTAGGTATCTCAGATTCAGGTACCACTTCCTCTGCAGTTTTTCCCGCAGTTTCAGGAGTACCCTTTTGCTTGGTATTTGTTTTCGAATTGTTCACCATAGCAGTCTAACACACATTACCCGCAGTTTATTCCATTTTGTGCACTTTTCTACTTCTGCAAACTTCCAGGCAGTGCAACAAAGTGCGTGTTTTCCACAGTTGTAGTTATCGTTTGAATCTTGGTCGTCGGAAATTCATCAACTATTTTGTGCACAATTTCTTCAACTAAACGTTCAGGAACCGATGCGCCGGAAGTAATTCCAATATTTTGTGTGTCGACGAGCCGCTGCATACACTTCGCGTCTAGAGCATCCGCATCTTCCAGGCGAAACGCGTCCACGCCGAGCCGCCGAGCCTCTTCAACTAGCCGCAGCATATTCGAGGAGTTCTTTGAACCAATCACAAGAATTACGCCGTTTTTGCCCACAGTTTTCGCAAGTTCATGAGTTGCTGCCTGGCGGTTGGTTGTCGCATAACAAATGTCTAAACCGGCGTTTACTTCCAGAAATGGGAACTTTTCCGCAGCCGTACGCACAATTTTGAGAGTGTCTGCGCGAGAAAGCGTCGTCTGGCTCAACCACTTGCACGGTTCTTCAAGTTCAAGATTTTCCAGGTCCTCAATTCGTTCAACAACCTGTACTTTTCCACCAAAAGCACGAATCACCCCGAGTGTTCCCTGGATCTCGTCATGATCCTTGTGTCCAATGAGCAAGATGTTGTAACCATCTTCCGCACACTTCTTCGCTCGTTTATGCACGCGCTCGACGAGTGGACAAGTTGCATTAATGACGCGCAGATTCGCTCGCTTGGCCGCCTCAAAAACTGCGGGACTGACCCCGTGTGCAGAAAACACCACAGTTGGTTGCGTCTCTTCTGCCCAAGCAATGTCATCTAGTTCCTCGATGAAAACTACACCTTTTGCGCTCAACTCCTTGACTACACATGCATTGTGTACAATCTCTTTACGGACGAAGATGGGCGCGCCAAACCGCTCAAGGGCAAGTTCAGCAGTTGAAATAGCGCGAGAAACACCAGCACAGAAACCGCGCGGTGACGCCAAATACAGCGACTTGCAACTGTGCAGTTGACCGTATTTCATGCGAATAGTCGCCACTGATATTTGAGGATGACGATCGCAACCAGTATGAGAACAATTAAAACCACAAACATAAGCTCGAAGCCAGCTGAAATGAAGTGCGTTGCCCAATCCTGCACGCGCGGATTCAGCGGAAGTTTTTTGTCAAGAATGTTGAAATGTAGCTGTGTGAAGAACTGGAATATCGTTGAAAACATCAGAAGCATACACCACGGGCAAAGTGCGCCGATCACGAACGAACTCTGGTAGAAGAGCCAGTAGGAGAAGAGTAGTGCTACGAAATTGCTAACTTGACTCGCAGTCATGAACCACCCGGGTGGTTTGACGCTTGAAGCCATTAGGACGCCGATAGTTATGAAGACTGATTCGAATATCATACCTAGAAATGCATTAGGAACTGTTAGTCCGCCGAAGAACGGAATAATTTTGCCAAGAATTTCAGCCTGGTTTGATGCAGCAACTGTTGAGCACGAAAGTGTTGCATTTATGTCACAAACCAACTTCTCACCTGGGTGACGAGCCTCATAAAGTGCGTCAACTGATAGCATAAAACTGGACAAAAGTGCACACGAGGAGAACAGCACGAACAGACCTCCAAGATACTGTCTAGTGTGCCGCAAACCTTGAACCGCTTCATTGATAGATTTAAAACTCACTTGCACATTGTAGCACATGCGCACATAAAATGGTGTTTCACTTTTGTGAAACTTGGCTGAACCTGCGCAAGGTGGATCGCGTTTGCGGAGCAAACTCCGCTAAACTTGCGTACATGCGCGGGGGGAAACGGTGTTTTGCTATCTCCATACCTCCCCAAACTCGCCGAGTTTCCATCAGCCTACAAGAATTAACCGTAGCTAGTATGTTTACGGCCAATGAGAAAAGTAGAATTTAACAACCCGATAAAGCAATGTACCCAATAATATGTGGCACCAATCATCAAAAAAAACAGTTTCCTGCGAAAGAATTTTCTTTACTCTTTCTATTCCCATTCTACAATTCGTGTCACTGCACATGCAAACATATTTTTGTTTGTTTATAATTTGGTTCTCCAAGTACTAAATTTTTACGTATACTTTTTA
>AXYY01000119.1 GCA_000485475.1 Candidatus Ancillula trichonymphae ImTpAt | reverse complement strand
TCCTTCGGCATGTCAATTTGCACACTCAAGTCATTTGCTGTACAATCTGGCACCAGACCATCTTCCGCAGCTTCTGATGTACCTGCTGCAAAAGTTGAAGCACTAGCAGCAGTTTGTTGTTGTTTGCTCGCGCCGCTAGTCAGTGCGTGTACTCCAGCAACTGCAAGTTTACCCAAGTTGACCAGAACTAGCGCGGCAAATAGCATTGCTGCGAGAAATACTAATCTGCGCCGGAAAAATACTTGCTTCTTCAACTCTGGACTTTGGGCATTCACTCAAACCCCTTGTTGCCAAACGGATACGGTATGTAATTCATGATGAACGGAAAAATCACGGTAAAGCACAACACAACAAGTCCAGCAAAAAGTAGTAGAAATACCAAAACCTTCGCGGCAGTTGGTAGTGGTAGTAAATTCCAAAGCGCTCTATACATAACTCTCTCCTTCTCCTCAGTACTTAATAACTGTTCCAACGTCTAGCATTTTTGCGGAACTCCTGACTTGACTTCTCAGTCCAGTAGTCAAACTTCGCGTGCAGAATATAGTGCTTGTCCAGTGACCAGCGAGGATGACACGTTGTAAAAGTCAGCAACCTGTCAACTGCTTTTGCGCCCAGATTATCAGGAACCGGATACAAAACAGTGCCGTTTTCTGGTTCAACAACCTCATGATTGACCACTTTGTATACATACCAGTACTTCTGCGTGCGCAAGATAATCGAGTCTCCAGTTACCAACTCCTCAACTTTTCCTAGTGGTTCATCATATCCATCTCGATGTGCGGCAGAGGCGAAGTTGCCAACGCAACCAGGCATGACGGTTTTCTCGTAGTGACCAAATCCTTGTAGATCTAGAACGCGCACCTTGTTGGTCCCCTGAACAAGATTTCTGGAGTAATCCTTGTCGAACTTTGGAACGTAGACGCGCCCAATCATGGTCTTTTCGGCCTCTGGTTCTGGAACACAATACAGATCACCGGTCAGTTTCACTGCAGGAGCATTTAAATTACTTGGTTGATCCCACTGGACCTGTTTTATCGCATCTTCTTGGGCTTGGTGTGCAATATAACCTGTGAAGTAGAGCTGCCACACAATGTACAACCCCAAAATAACTGCACAAGTAAACAGCAAATCGCTGATGACGCTCAGGACTTTTGATAAAACTGCACCTCTTTTATGCTCCACACCTAAATTATACCACACGCAAATAGTAGAACGTAAGAACTTCGTCATTCCCTCGCTGTTGACAAGTTGATCAAATTGTGCTATAATGGGTCCGTTGCGGTTCCCCGTAGTGTAATGGTAGCACACCGGCTTTTGGTGCCGTTAGTCGAGGTTCGAGTCCTTGCGGGGGAGCTTGTACGTACGAGGAATTACGAGAGGTTGCTGTTACATATTTATGTGTTGTACGATGGGGGTAGTGCAAGTAGTGTGAGTAGTGCGAAGAAACAAACTAGTGTGGATAATCAGGTTGCTGTAATTGTGCTGGCGGCTGGGAAGGGCACACGCATGAAAAGTGCAACCCCAAAGGTTCTTCATAAAATATGTGGGCAGTCCACTTTGTATCGTGTCCTGAAAAGTGCAGGAGGGGTTGTCGACAGCCAAAGTGCTGAAAATGGCGAGGTTGTGCTTGTTTTAGGTCATGAGTTTGAAAAGTTGAAAACTGCGAGTCTGGCTTTTGCTGATGACCTCAATTTGCACCTGAATATTGCAAGGCAGACTGAAATTCAGGGCACGGGCAGCGCGCTAATTGCCGCATTTAAGAAGTTGGACACTAAGAGAATTGGAACGGTGGTGGTAATCAGCGGCGATACACCTTTGATAACTTCAAGAACGCTAAATGTACTGGTGGACGCACATATGAGCAACCAAAATTTAGCCACTTTGCTTACCGCTAGTGTCGCAGATCCAACTGGTTATGGGCGCGTCAAGCGAGGTGCGAGTGGAGAGGTTTTGCAAGTTGTTGAAGAAAAGGACGCAGATGAATTTGAGCGCGGTATTGAAGAGATAAACAGTTCAATTTATGCATTCGAGTGTGCGTTTCTGGAAGAATATTTATGTAAGATTACAACTGCAAACGCACAACGAGAGAAATACTTGACACAGATTGTTGAACTTGGAGTTGAGTGCGGCTCGCAGATTGGGGCTAGTAGAATTGAGGAACTTGGCGGTGAGGTTCATGAAATTGAGGGTGTGAACGACCGAGTGCAGTTAGCAAAACTTGACGAAATTCGGCGCTTGCAAATAATTCAGGAGCACCAGTTGAATGGAGTTACGGTAACTGATCCGGGCAGCACTAGAATTGAGGAAGATGTTGAAATTGAGGAAGATGTTGAAATACTGCCTGGGTGCGTAATTCTGCCTGGTAATAAAATAGCAAGTGGTGCACAAATTGGACCTCATGCATACTTGAGGCCTGGAAATGTCATCGGCGAGTGCGCAAAAGTTGGTGCATTTGTTGAGGTGAAGAATTCAAGAATTGGAAGTGGTAGTAAAGTGCCGCACCTGAGTTATGTTGGTGACGCAGTTATTGGTAAGGATACGAATATCGGCGCTGGCTCAATATTTGCAAACTACGATGGCGTGAGCAAAAACAGGACAATTGTTGGCAGTGGCGTTAGAATCGGTTCTAAAACCGTGCTGGTTGCCCCCGTTGAGGTTTCCGATAATGCATATACGGGCGCGGGAACGGTTCTGCGCGAAAATGTTCCAGAAAATGCGTTGGCATACAGCGAGAATTCGGTAACAATTGTTGATGAGTGGGTCAAAAACAACAGAACTTCCAACTAGAGGTGAGAGGTGTGGCATTTCACTTCGTGAAACGCAGTCATCTGTGCCTGCGTACAGTGGAATTCCGCAAGCGGAATACAGCTAAACTGCGCAGGTGCGCATATAGGATAGGGTGTTTGCTTTGCAAAACTCTGCTGAACTTGCGCGTGCACAAAAGAACAGCATTTCGCCCTGTGTGCGAGCCATTTTGAGCAAGCGAGGTGGGGTAGTAGGTCGAGAATGTGTGGTATAATATCAACGTGCTAAATTTTTTGTATAATCGGCAGTTGACATATTACGAAAACTACTCGCGAAACGTGGAAGGAATTGCATCTAGTTGGTATTCAAAATTTAGCGTTGAGACTTCGGAGCTTCAAGATATGCGGATTCCGTTCGGAATTCCCGCAGGTCCTTTGTTGAATTCGCGCTACTGCGCAGTTGCTTTTAGTGCGGGCTACGACATCTGCACATATAAAACTGTTCGTGCGGGTTCTCAGCGTGTGAACGATTTCCCGAACATTCTTTTTGTACACCCAAAACAGCCGGAGTTGCACTTTGCTGAGGCTGAATGTGGCGTGCTTGCGGATACTACTCCAAGTGAGCCACTCAACATTTCGAATTCTTTTGGAGTACCGTCATTTGATCCAGATATTTGGCAACCGGATATGCAACTCGCACTTGACTCGTGCAAGTATGGACAGCGACTTGTCGGTAGTTTTCAGGGGCTTGATGGATCGATCAAGAGTTTCGTCGACGCAGCGAAGTTGATTGTTGAAACTGGTGTAAAAGTGCTAGAGTTGAACACATCTTGTCCGAATGAGGGGACTAGTTCGCTTTTGTGTTTTAACCCAAAACTTGTCGCGAAGATTACTGAAGAAGTGAAAAATGCAGTTGGCGACGTTCCACTGCTCATAAAAATTGCGTACCTAAACCGCGCTGGCACTGATGAGATTGATGAGAATCTACTGGAAGAGTTGGTCAGTGAGACTGTTCTAAAAGGCCGTGTTCAAGGAATTGCTGCAATTAACACGATCCCTTCAAAACTGGTGAACTCATCTGGAGAAAATGCATTAACTGGTGGAAGACAAACGAGCGGTGTGTGCGGAAGTGGCATTAAATGGGCAGGACTAGCGATGACCGCGCACCTGAAAGCAATCTCTCGTAGAATTCAGGACAAGATTGGTGCAGGTTTCCGTATAGTTGGGGTTGGAGGAGTTAGTAGTCCTGATGATTACTTCGACTACTTGAATGCTGGTGCGGATGAAGTCATGGCGGCAACTGGTCCGATGTATAATGCTGGTCTTGCATATGAGATCAAGCGGCGGATTGTGTATGACGAGGAGCGAGCAGTAAGTGGGGGTCTAAGTGGGATTACTCTTTTTATTTGACTACTCAATTGTCGTAATAGGTGCAATAAGTTTCGCATATCAGGCATTCTGCATAATCGTTGGGTTGTTCGCTAAACCAGCATTGTTCCCTGATGCACCGCCAAAACACTACGCAATAATAATTTCAGCGCGCAATGAGCGGTCAGTAATATCACACTTGCTCAAAAGTATTGCTGATCAAGATTATGACAAGGACTTCCTTGATGTGTGGGTTTGTGCGGATAATTGTGATGATGATACTGCTCAAATATGCAGGGACATGGGCGCATTTGTCGTTGAACGGTTCAATAAACAACTTGTTGGAAAAGGCTACGCGCTCAGTTATCTGTTCGAGAATATGCAAAATGGTTTGTTTGGTGAAAGTGAAGTTCAAACAGGTCCTCCTGGTATGATGGCTGCAGAAAAAGTACGTGCGAGAACTCGTGAGTATGAGGCGTTTTTAATACTTGATGCAGACAATTTACTGGAAACGAACTACATCACGGAGATGAACAAAGCATTTTCTGCGGGTAACAAGATCGTAACTTCATACAGAAATTCCAAGAACTTCTCGTCGAACTGGATCTCTTCAGGTTCCGCACTCTGGTTTGTGCGGGAGAGTAGGCTGCTGAATAACTCGAGGATGATGATTGGTGCAAGTTGTCATGTTGGGGGAACTGGTTTTATGTTCGCACGCAGTATTATGGAGCGCAACAATGGTTGGAAGCATTACCTCTTGACTGAAGACCTTGAGTTCACTATGGATTCCGTTCTGCATGGCGACAAGGTTGCCTACTGTGGAACTGCGATTCTTTATGATGAACAACCGATCACATTCTCGCAGAGTTGGAGACAACGGCTCCGCTGGTCAAAGGGGTTTCTGCAAGTTTTTCGCAACTACGGCTCAAAACTCATCAAGAAAGTTTTTCAAACTGGCAACTTTTCTTGTCTGGATTTAACACTACTGATGTTTCCGTGGATTTTTCTGGAAGTTGTTCGAATTACTATAGGCGCACTTTATGTTCTGTTTGGATTCGTGCCGCCGCAGTCTCAGCTGAATTCGCTGAGCCAGATGAGCATTGAAACACTTCGAGGGGGCGTTCTACTGATGGTTATTGCGTGCATCACAATTGTGAGCGAGCGCAAGAGAATTGGAGCAAGTGGATTTGAGCTACTTGCGTATTTGGCGGCATTTCCGCTGTATGTACTGAGTTACATACCCATCTCATTTGTGGCGATCTTCTCAAAAGTGGTGGAGTGGAAGCCAATTACGCATGGCGTTAACGTAGATGCAAAAACTGCTGCAAAAAAGGGCACCAGATGAGATACTTTCCTGCTCGAGTGTTCGTCAGCCGCGACAACTTCACAAATAACTGCGCGCGCATTAAACAACTGGTGGACAAAAAAGTTGAAGTGATGGCGATTGTGAAGGCAAATGCATACGGACATGGATTGCTCGAGTGCACAATACGATGTCTTGAAAATGGCATCAACTGGTTCGGAGTTGCCAAGATTTCGGAGGCGTTCAACTTGCACAAGTTGCTTAAACGTCAAGAGCAATTAACTGGACTTGATATGAGCAATCTGCACATTTTCTCGTGGATTTACGGACCGAACGCGCCTTTTAGACGAATTGTTAGTACTGGACTTATCGTTTCAGTTTCGACGCTCTGGGAAATTCAGGAACTGGCAAATGCTGCTAAGCAGCTGAAAAAACAGGCCCACATTCACATTAAGGTGGATACCGGTTTTGGCAGAAACGGCTTCACATTGGTTAGTGATACATTTAGTCAAGCACTTAAACTGATCCAGAAGTTCGAGTCTCAAGGTCTACTCAAATGTGAAGGTATTTGGTCGCATCTTGCGCATGCGGACCAAGTGGAGCAGGAGGAAGTAGTTGCCAAAACCTTTCAGCAACACGCACATTTTGAGTACTACACCGGAGTTGTTGCAGATGCTGGACTTAATCCAATCTACAAGCATATTGCGGCATCTGCGGCAATGCTAAACTACCCAGAAATGCACTACAACATGGTTAGACCAGGCATTCTTTTGTATGGTGTTTCGCCAAATCCGGACACCATCGATGCGCAGAAGTTGGGTTTCAGGCCCGCAATGCGCTTGGACGTGCAGATGAACAATGTTAAACTTGTTGAAAAGGGCAGTGGCATTTCCTACGGACATGAATATACAACTCAAGATCGCACAAACATCGCAATTGTACCACTTGGATATGCAGATGGCATTATGCGCTCATTCGGTGGAACCAAAACAACTGCTGGTGCGCCCGTTCTAGTTGAAGGAAAAGTTGTTCATATAGTTGGGCGCGTTTGCATGGACCAGTTTATGCTTGACCTCGGGTGCAAAACTACTGCAAAGGCAGGGGACTGGGCAACGCTTTTTGGCTCTAGTATACAGCTTGATTCTGAGAAAGATGACCGCACCTTGTCAAATGCGGGTTCAACAGTTGGTGTTGAAGTTGGCAGCTGGGCAGAAGCTGCGGGAACAATTCCATACGAGGTGCTCACTTGCACAACTGTGAATGCAACTCGAAGGTGGATCTAGTCTAGTACCAATTTTTAGCTACAAAATGTGACCAGGCAACGCAAGGTGTCCCGTATCTTCTCGCAATATAACTAATTCCCCAGCGTATCTGAACTTCTGGATTGTCCCGCCAGTCGCTACCAAATTCTGCCATCTTCCACCCGGGCATAGCTTGCGGAATACCGTATGCACCAGAGAAAGTATTGCCAGCGTCCACGCGCCATCCGGACTCTTTTTGCCACAGTCTGTCCAAGCAGGTGAATTGCTCGTTACCCATACCTTTTGCACGCAGTTGATTCAGCGCGAACTGTTTTACGTCACCGCTAGCAACCGTGACCGAAATTCCATTTGTGAAAACATCAGCGGTTCCAATCTGTATGACCCGTGCAACTGGTTCCTTTAGCACCGTCGTCGTGAATGGACTACGAGAAATCTCATGACCTGCAACTTGCTTCACAATATACGTGCTTGAACTCAATCCATCTTCACCCGCACTTACAACATTTTCCTGTCCCTTGCGCAAAGTTGGTTCATCAACGCGCTGTTCAGCATGTGCGAGCTTTTCTGTCGCTGATTCAGAACGATACTCAATTTTGTCCACAGCAATTACCGCACCGTCTCCAATTGCAGTGTCTGTGGAAGGGTAAACACCTTCTCCGTAGCCAATTGTAATCTTCTTCGACTTCAAAAACTCACCAACAGTTGCCTCAGTGGTATTCTGAACAGTTGTTTCACTATGTATGATAACGGTAACATTTTGTGCAAACGAAGGATCAGCCCTAGACGATGCAGCGGATGATTCGGACCCAAACGACTGATTTGAGCTAATACTTCTCCTGAAATTGAACGCCAAAGCAAAGGGAACTTTTCCAGACAAAATCGGCGCGAAGATATGCGTAGTAGTTAAAGCACACAAGAACACAATTATCAAGAATTTCATGACATTTACGAGTGACAACGTCATGTCATCAAATAGAAAATGCAAAAAACTTGTCTTATTTTTCCTGGCGTACGTGAACTTGTCCGTTAAGCCGACGTTCTCATTATTCAGGCGCTTGATATTCTCGATGTAGACTTCTTGGTAGTGGCTGATTTCATCCTGTGACAGTAACTCCTTCTTCATGTTTTTTGGAGCGAAGCACACTGACCAATTCTGCTTCCGTTTTTCGCTGTGCTCTGATTTAACCACTCGAATTTACCTCTTCAGCACAATTACGTTAGAACGCGGAGAACTCCTGTAATCCTTGTTCTCGTTCCTTGCTGTATTCTTCCAGTTTACTCGGCACAACTTCCTCCTCAATTCTCCTGGATGGAAACTGTCGCAGTTTATCTTCAACTTCTCCCCAAACTGAGCCAACTGAAATGGCAAAAACCCCTTGTCCACCCTTGAGGATGTCGATAATGTCATCGCCAGAACGCACTTGAAATATGCTTGAACCATCAGAGCAGAGTGTAACAGATGACAAATCTGAAACTCCGTGTTCTAGTAGTGTTTTTGCGGCCTTCTTAATCTTCTGCACAGATACACCAGTGTCTTCAAGGCGTTTGAAAATCTGCAGAACTAGAATATCCTTGAAGCTGTAGAGTCTGCGTGTCCCGGAACCTTTTGCTTGCTGAATAGTCGGTTGGAAGACCCCCGAACGCGCCCAGTAATCAATTTGTCTTCTCGTGAGCCCTGTAACTTTAGACACAATATGAGTTCCAAAACCTCTAGTGCCAATGAGCTCTAGGATGCTGTCTCCAAAAAAAGTTCCTTGAACATAACCATTGCCGTCCATGTGGCCCATTATATCACGCGCCAGTTGAAAACGCAAGTTTTTTGTACTTAGAGTCTACTAAATCTACTGTGGTCACCAACACCACAAAGAGTAGTGCCAAATACAGCGGATAAAGCGTTCTGCCTCTAGATACATAAATAGTTGGTGAAAACACGAGCAAGAAAGACGCACAAAATCCTGAAAATGCTACGAACAGGAGTATAAGTGTCTTGAGTGTTTTACCGTAGACCAAGCAAATTGACAAGATGATGCAGAAAATCTGGAGTAGAAAATACAGATGCGGAATAAACGAGGCAGTATTTTGCAGACTTGTTTGAGGTACGAAATCAGATATATTAGCGTTGCCGACGTTTACGAGTTGCTGTTCTGCATTGCCTCTAAAAAAACTCATCGGATTGGTAATTAAACCAGAGTTGAAGAGCACAACCACACAAGAAAGTACAGCGACCACTTTTGTGCTGATTGATAACTTCGAGTAGCATGCCAAAAGCAGCAGTGTGATTACAAGTGCCAGTAGTATAAAATCCAGTGGTAATAGAAAACTTTTAGAAATGTGCAGAAATCTCATATTTATTTTTGTGAATACGGATAAGTTGTCGAAATTAGAGAAAAACTGGTGCAATTCTGCAATCTTGCGCGCTTTATTTCCTGGACAAAACAAAACATTTATACATCCTAAACAACTGATTACAAAACCTAGTATTAAGTAGAAGTTAAATCTTTTGTAACAACGATACAGCAATAAAATAGCACCCAAAAATATCATACCTGCAACGACTGATCCCTGTTCCATATTGCATGCAAATACTAGAGATGATGTGCACAGAACAACTTTTCGTTTTGAGAGCACTGGTCTACTTCGTTCAAATACTTCAACAATTAGCGTGAACGAGTAGAGAAGTAGTGCATTTGGCCAAAGATAATTGATAATTGTTGCGTAAATACCTGCAGTTGTATAAATATCCGGTGGAATAAGCAGACAGAAGAACACTGCGACGATTAGAACCTGATGAGCTGATTTGAACTTTAGGCACTTCGATATTGAGTAAACTGCCAACATTGCTAGAAGAATTGTCACACACACGTATGTACGCACACGGTTGAGCAAGAAAACTTCGAGAAATTTTATAAGAAATCTTGAGGACCAGCTTTGATACCTCCCAACTGCATACTCTAGTGATGATGAGCGGCTCTGCATATGCTGTGAAAAAACAGTATAATCAGCATACTTTATGTCGTTGACAAAAATAAGCGCACAGAAGAATGCTACAACCACCAGTAATCCAGGCAAGTATATTTTACAAAACTCCTTGAACCTGCACAAACTAGTTCCTGCCACATTATGAACCACATTAACCACTGCTCTTAACCTTTCTTCTAACCGCACGTGTTCACATTGTATCATAAACTAGTTGCATTGAAGAACAACTAGCACAAACGGTGTGCGCCGCCTCTTGTGGGACTTACACAGAGAAGTGTGGTACAACGCTATTATGATTATGGAATTCGTTAAGACAAATGAGTGTTGCAGCTGTTGCGCTGTGCTTTGTGTTTTTGGCTACTGGTTGTGGCGCAAAATCAACGGGGGTAGTGCGCCGAAAACTGCAACTAGTAGTAATTCGCCTCAAACTAGAGCTAATCCGGTTGAGGAAGTTGAGAGTAGTGCGGTTTTTCGTGACGAGTTGAAGTTGAACTTCAATGCTGATCTCGACAACAAGAAGTATTCAATTGTGCTTGATAAAATTGCGCAGATTGATGGAAAGCACCGTGACTTATCTGTTACGGTTCGTGTTTCAAGGACTGATTCTGAGGAAGATATAAGTGGCGACTACACATATGCAACTTCAGTTACAAAGCAACTTGCGAATGTCAACTACAAGATTTCGTATAACGAGAACGGTGCTGGTTTGGCGAAGTGGTATAATGACGGAGTTTCGTATTCTTTGCAACTAATCAGTGGCGCTAGCGAGAAACAGCTCGTTGAATTGGTTGAAACTGTCCAGAAGTAGCCATTCAGTTCGTTGGCGTTTTCAGAAAGCGAACCTTTATTGCGGACTTTTCAGTTGTGAACGCGACCTTTTTCGCTTTGCCCACGAGGTCTCCGTCAACCTGCACAATCTGGGGCTTGACTAACTCCAGGTGCACTTCTTGAGCCTCCATAAAGTCGATGCGTCCGATTTTCAGCCTGGATTTGTTTTCAATTCCAAAGTTCTGCAAGAACACATCACTTGCAACCTGCAACCACCCGACTATTCCAGCAGTTGTATTTATTGCAACAACATCGAGTAGACCGTCGTCATACTTCGCGTCCGGAATTAACTGAAAGCCTGGAATTTTTCCACAGTTTCCGACCATCAACGACCGCAATTTTGTTTCAACGTGGAAGTCTTTTTCTGGTGTTTTTATACGTGCACGCACCTTTATGCTCTTGGAGAGGACTTTTTGACCACCAGCTGCAAAGTAGGCCAGATACCCCACCTTCTTCTTGGCTTCCGCACTAGTTTTTTGTACAAGGTTCGCATCAAAACCAATACCTGAAATGACCGTGAACGCGTGCATTTTGGAGTGTTCATCAAGTCTGCAGAACCCCAAGTCAACACTGTACGCGTACCCAAATACTGCGATGTTCAAAACTGCAGATAAATCGTTGAGCTGGAGGTTCAAATTGCGCGCGAAGAGATTTCCAGTCCCGATCGGTACGACTGCAAGTTCGGTTTCAGCCAAATCTGAGGCATTAGAATTCAGGCGCCTGCACTTCATACCCGCGTGGATTCCTGCAGCAACTTGGCGAACAGTTCCATCTCCGCCGCATGCCAAGACAACATCCGCACCTGCAAGTGTCGCCTCCTTTGCCTCATTAAAACCCGCACTTTCAATTGAAGTGTGCACAACCTGCGGCTTGCTGAGTTTCATGGACTCGAAGTATAGTAAAATCTCGCGCTCGGTCTCATCAGCATGTTTTTTGGACGGATTGACGACTATAACAAACTGTTTTTGAGCACTTTTGTTGGGGTTCTTCGGCAATTTCGCGGTCATTTTTGTGAACCTCTTGCGTTTTCTACGCTTGACAACTTCGCATATCACTACAATGCTAAGTATTACGATGAAAATGCGTATCCAATCACCCATAATAGTTCTAGTATATCATATGTAGTACGTTTACGTTTTAGTTAATGTAAGTTTTATGTTTATATTTCTATTAGTATTCTTACATTTTAGGTTATTATAATTAGGCGCATGGAAGTATTTGGACAACAAGTTTCGCCAGGCGTTGTGGTAGGTCAGATACACTTATTGGACAATTCGGCCGATGATGAGTTGCAAAGTTCTAGCGATTTGAACGGTGCGGCTGATTTGGATGCGTATTACCGGGCAAAAGAGAGAGCAGTAGATGCATTGGATAAGTTGTATCACAAAACGCTTCAAGAAGTTGGTGAAGAGGAAGCGTCGATAGTTGATGCGCAACGAATGATGTTGCTGGATGAGGATGTTGATGATGCAGTTCGTCGTGCATTTGAAAAAGAACAGGATTTGGTAAAGGCAATTGAGTGCACGTTCAAGGACATTGTTACTCAGTTTGAAGCGCTTGAAGATGAATATTTGCGTGCAAGAACTGCGGATGTACTTGACATTAAGGTTCGACTACTAAGGGCGCTCAATTCTACTTCTTTTGAAATCGAACTGCCTAGCAATTCAATAATTGTTTCAGATGACATTTCACCATCACAAGCATTATCACTAGACAGGAGACAGATTGCCGCATTTGTCATGCGCAAGGGCTCTTCAACTTCGCACATTGCTATTTTGGCAAATTCTTTGAGGATTCCCGCACTTATAAACACGCCGATTGGAGGGGGACAAGAATTGATTGGCAGGACCGCTATTGTGGACAGTCTGAGTTCAAGAGTTATCCTGGATCCTAGTGTAAAAGCGGTTGAAGAGACCAAATCACACATTTTTGAGTTGGAGAAGGTGCGCGCACAAGTTGAAAATCTGCGTGGGAAAGTTACTGAGACCCGCAGTGGAAAGCGCATCAAGTTGTACGCGAATATTTGTAGTGTTGATGACGCGTATACAGCGGCTGAAGCAGATGCTGAGGGAGTTGGGCTGTTTCGTACTGAGTTCATGTTCATCGGTAGAAGTGGACCACCGTCGTTGTATGAACAGTTTGATGTCTACAGAACGGTTGCAAAAGCTATGTGCGGGCGGCAGGTGATTATCCGCACGCTCGATATTGGTGCTGATAAGGTTGCTGCGTACTTGAAGCTTGGAGACGAAGGGAATAATCCTGCACTGGGCTATAGGGCGATTCGCATTTTACTAGATGATGAAAAGTTGTTTAAGACGCAGTTGAAGGCGATATACATGGCTGCGGCTGAGCCAGGCTGTAATATTGCGATCATGTTTCCGATGATTGCTTCAACTTGGGAGGTCAAGAAGGCCTTAGGTTTTTGTGCGGAAGTTCAAGAAGAGTTACTCAGCTCGAAGACCATTCAGAAAAAGCCAGAAGTTCCCGTTGGAGTTATGGTTGAGACTCCTGCGGCCGCACTAATTGCTGAAGATTTAGCGAAGTTGGTGAGTTTCTTTTCTGTTGGTACGAACGACTTGACGCAGTATACTTTGGCAATTGATCGACAGGGGTCGCGGAAACTGGACAAGTACTTTGATCCGCAGCATCCTGCGTTGTTTGAACTACTGAAGATGACAGCAAGTGCGGCAACTCGAAATGGCATCTGGGCTGGAATTTGCGGTGAGTTAGCGGCTGACTTGTCCCTTGTGCAGAATTTCATAGACTGGGGCTTCACAGAACTGAGCGTTTCACCCAGAACGGTTCTTCCGTTGCGACAACGAATTCTAGAGATTGAGTAATGGAATTCCACAAGCGGAATGCGGTTGAAGTGCGCCGCGCTACGCACGCACAAAATATAGAGGAGTTTGCAAAACAAACACAATCATTGGCCTTTTACTCCGCAAAGGTCTGCTAAACTGCGCGCCTGAGCAGATTAAACAGCATTCTGCTACGCGGAATACGATTGAACTTGT
>AXYY01000118.1 GCA_000485475.1 Candidatus Ancillula trichonymphae ImTpAt | reverse complement strand
TGGCTACTCTGTCTGCCTGCTGGGCCAATATATCCAGGTCTTCACCATAGATCTTAATCGCCACATCCTGACGTATACCTGTCATCAGCTCATTGAACCGCATCTGCATCGGCTGGGTGATCTCCACATTGATGCCGGGAATGGCTGACAACGCCTGTTCCATCTTTTCGATCATTTCCTCTTTGGAGTCTGCGCTTGTCCATTTTTCTTTGGGCTGCATGGCGACCATCATGTCTCCCCTTTCGAGGGGCATGGGGTCCGTGGGGATCTCTGCGCTACCAATACGTGTGACAACTTGTTTTACTTCCGGGAATCGGGCTTTGAGTATTCTTTCCGCCTTGCTAAAGGTTTCCACCACCTGACTGAGGGAGGTGCCTTGCATCATGGCGACTTCTACTGTCAGATCGCCTTCTTCGAGTGTGGGAATGAATTCGCCGCCCAGGCGATTGAAGACGACGAGGCTGACCAGGAACAGGGCCAATGCCAGCGAGACGACGGCCACTTTGTATCGTAATGCGCTTTTTAAGACCGGCTCATACATTCGATGCAGAAAGCTTGTTATCTTATCGGAAATTGTTTTTCTATGCGTCGTCTTCTTACTCAGCACCAGGGCGCTCATCATGGGCACGTAGGTGAGCGATAGGATAAACGCCCCAAGTATGGCGAATGCGACCGTTTCTGCCATCGGCCGGAACATTTTTCCTTCGATGCCTACTAGGGCGAACAGGGGCAGATACACGATGAGAATAATGATCTCCCCAAATGCAGCGCTGTTCCTTATTTTGGATGCCGCGCCATTGACTTCCGAATTCATTTGGCTTTGAGTCAATTTTGGAACGCCAGGGAACAGGTTACTTTCAGTGAGCCGGAAAATGATCGCCTCTACGATGATTACCGCCCCGTCCACGATCAATCCGAAATCAATTGCTCCCAGGCTCATCAGATTACCGGAGACGCCAAAGGCTTGCATCATTCCAAAAGCAAACAGCATGGACAGGGGGATAACGGAGGCGACGAGCAGGCCCGCCCGAAGATTGCCTAATAGGAGCACGAGGACGATGATTACAATGGCAGCGCCTTCAAGCAAGTTTCTTTTCACGGTGCTAATAGCCCGGTTCACAAGTTCTGTCCGGTCGATGAACGGCTCGATGACTACACCCTCGGGCAAGGACTTCTGTATCTGTTTCATCCGCTGCTTCACGTTGGCGATGACCTTACTGAAATTTTCTCCCTTTAGCATCAGCGCCACGCCTGCCACAACTTCTCCTTCGCCGTTGCGGGTGACTGCTCCATACCGGTTGGCACTGCCAAAGCGAACGCTGGCGATATCCCGGATCAATAGGGGAATGCCATTTACATTTTTCACGACTATTTTTTCAATATCACCTAATGTTTTTACCTGGCCCAATCCACGGATAAAATAGGTGTTATTCCGTTGTTCTATGTACGATCCACCTGTATTTTCATTATTCTTTTCCAGGGCTGCATATATTTCAGGGATAGTGATATTCTGTGCGTTCAGCTTTTCGTTGTCCAGGGCGATCTCATATTGCTTTACATAGCCGCCCCAGCCGCTTACCTCAGCCAGTCCTTCCGTCCCCGCCAGTTGAGTGCGAACTACCCAATCCTGGATTGTCCGCAAGTCCATGGCTGTATATTTATCCTCGAAACCTTTTTTAGTGTGGATAACGTATTGGTAGATCTCCCCCAGGCCCGTTGTAATAGGAGCCAGCGAGATCTGCCCCAGTTCTTTGGGAATATTAGTCTCTGCCTCCTGCAAACGCTCATTCACCTGCTGCCGGGCCCAGTACACGTTCGCATTATCCTTGAAAACAATGGTGATCACAGAAATTCCCGAGCGTGATATAGACCGTTTCTCCGTTACATCCGGAATATTGGCCAGAGCCAGTTCAATAGGCGCCGTAATATACTGCTCTACTTCCTGTGCCCCCAGGGTAGGAGCCTGTGTTATAACCTGTACCTGGTTATTGGTAATATCCGGAACGGCATCTATGGGTAGCCTGGACAGGGAGAAGACTCCCCAAATCACCAGAAGCAATGTACATACCCCAATGGCCAGTTTGTTCCTTATGGAGAATTGAATGATTTTATCGAACATAATAAATTAGTGTTTTGCAACAAGCCGGTAGTATTGAATGATCATCGCCGCAATAGCCAACAGCATAAGTATACTGCCCAGGATTATCATTATAACCCTTATTACCTGCATCCACTTTGGCTTAACAGGCCTCTTTGTTTTGCTATCAACAGGTCTTTTGCGGGCCGATGACGTTGATTTCGCCATGACCTGGAATTATT
>AXYY01000117.1 GCA_000485475.1 Candidatus Ancillula trichonymphae ImTpAt | reverse complement strand
ACTTGGCATTCTAATTCTACTGTGGTATAATATCCAAATAACTGTAAACTGGATAAAAGGAGTTTTTATGAAGATAGTAAAAATATATTCATTAGCACACTAGCAGTATTGCTAGTTGTAGGGGTTTAAACAGCGCGTATGCGTCCAACACTCCGTCCGCACATCTGAACAGGATATTAAATCTGGTAAGAACTCTGATCACTTCTGGACAGAAAATAATGATAAAGGAACAAAGACGAAGGTTCATGTTAAAGTGAAAAATACTGGTGCGGATAATACTGAGTTTTTCATCGTAGAAGATGTAAAAGGATATGCCGATGACTGGATTTGGGATGATGGGAGATGGTGTGATGGGACAGTCAACCCTCTTTTAATTTTGGACCTCACTGTGCGAAGAATATTGGGTTAATGAATGTATATCTGGGCGAAACATACGAGCTTGATGTTGTGACTAATGAAACTCAAGGAGCACTTAAGGGCACGTTCGGGGTATTTATGTAAGTACTAACACTACGAGTAAGAATAACCCGACAAAACTCTACACGTAGAACTTACGAGGATAGACCTTATAAAAGTTGGCTAGTCGTTTGCGCGACCTAAAAAAGTAAAAATCTCGGTCATGAAAATGGCCGAGATTTTTTATATTACTGTTGAAGTGTGGTATAATGAGGGGCATGTTGAGTAAGAACTTGTCTTCGGAGTATGCGATTGAGAAGCGTAAAACCAAATTTGCATTTTCTGTTGGCATTTTTATAACTGTTTTTCTACTGATCATATACTTCATACTGGCGCTTTTGTTCGCGGGTAATACTACCAATTTTAATTCGCAGTCCGCATATCCACCTCCGTGTATAGATGATGATGTTTTACCGGCTACTCCAAGCGAAGTAAGTATACGAGTGTTGAATGGTACTTCAAAAGCTGGACTGGCAAATGCAGTTGCAGATGCCTTGAGTTTGCGGGGGTTTTCAATAATTGAGACTGATAATGCCGGCATGGTTGTTGATGATACTCAGATCCGATTCGGTGCAAATGCCACCGCGAGTGCATATACAGTTGCCGGCAATTTTAACGAGCCAACGATTATACTAGATGACCGCACAGACGGGCTCATCGACATTGTCATCGGACGCATATTTGATGACCTCGTTGAGCAAGATCTAGTGTCGACATTTGACCGGTCGAAGCCAATAACCACGCCCAAGCACTGCAAGCTCGTCACCAAGATTACGCCTGTTGCTGCACTTGAACATAACGCTTCGTTAGTGCCCGCATACAAAATTTCAGGTGTAGATGGCAATTCAGCAAGTCCGTCCAGTTCCACAACGGCGATTCAAGATGACTCGTCACCAAAAGACACTCCAGAAAATGGCAGTTCACCTGAGGTCGCACCAATTAGTATAGCGCCAACTCCTGATAAACCAACGTAAGCTTGTGGGTACCCGCCCTTACACCCCGAGCGGTCCTGAGTAGTTTATTCTTGCTGCTTTTTGAACTCGTGCTTCAAGTCGCTGATCTCATCTCGTAGGCGCGCTGCCAGCTCGAAGTTCAGCTCGGTTGCTGCTTGCCGCATTTTAGTAGTTAGTTCATCTGCAATTTCAAGCAACTTTTCTGGGCCGCACAAATCTGCACCCGCATTTTTGGCTGGTAGTTTCGTTGCAACTTCATCGTCGTGCGTAAGCTGTTCGTCTAAATCGGTAATTTTCTTCGAGAGTGGTTGCGGTGTAATTCCGCGCTGCCTGTTGTACAGCTTCTGTTTAGCTCTGCGGCGGTTCGTTTCCGTTATTGCCTCGTGCATCTGCGGAGTTACTTCGCCTGCATACATGATGACTTTTCCGTTCACATTACGAGCTGCACGACCAATTGTTTGAATAAGTGAACGCGCAGATCGCAAAAAACCCTGTTTATCAGCATCCAAAATGGCGACCAGTCCAACTTCTGGTAGATCTAATCCTTCTCGCAGCAAGTTGATTCCAATCAGTACATCAAACACCCCAAGACGCAGATCACGCAGAATTTCAACGCGTTTGAGTGTGTCAACATCTGAATGTAGATAAGTTGTTTTTACATTGCGCCCGAGCAGAAACTTGCTCAAATCTTCTGCCATATTCTTCGTCAAGGTGGTAACAATTATGCGGTTTTGTGCGGCAATTTGCTCCAGAATCTCATCATACAAGTCATCAATTTGTCCACGTATTGGACGCACCTGAATTTCGGGGTCTAGCAATCCAGTTGGGCGGATTATCAATTCAACTGGTTCTTCACCGCACTCCTCCTGTTTTTCAAGTTCGTAACTGCCTGGAGTTGCGGATAAGTAGACAGTTTGCCCCACGCGCTCCAAAAACTCGTTCCATTTCAGCGGTCGGTTGTCCTTCGCGCTCGGGAGCCTGAAGCCGTGATCAATCAAGTTGCGTTTCCGCGCAGCATCTCCCTTAAACATTGCCCCAATTTGAGGAACTGTTATGTGCGATTCATCGATTACCAGCAAATAGTCATCATCAAAAAAGTCCAGTAGTGTATTAGGCGGACTACCAGACGCACGGCCATCAAAATGCCGCGAGTAGTTCTCAACACCCTTGCACATTCCAACTTGTTCAAGCATCTCGATGTCGAATTGTGTCCGCATCTCGAGGCGTTGTGCTTCAACAAGTTTTCCCTGCTTCCTGAAGTTTTCAACACAATTGCGCAGCTCGTCCTGAATTGTTTCAACTGCAGCTTTTATGCGCTCAGGACTAGCAACATAATGAGTTGCTGGGAAAATCTGCACCTCGTCTTCGTCACGCACAAGATCGCCAGTCACCGGATCAAGCATGGAAATTCGGTCTACTTCATCTCCAAAAAGTTCAATGCGAACTGCGAGTTCTTCATAGACTGGAATAATTTCGATAATATCACCGCGCACGCGAAAGTTACCACGCTTAAAAGCCACATCATTACGATTGTACTGCATGGAGACGAATTTTCTAAGTAGTTGTGTATGATCAACTGTGTCACCCCTTGCAAGAAAAATCATCTGCGCCAGATATTCATCAGGAGAACCCAGACCGTAAATGCAGCTCACAGAACTAACAATTACGCAGTCTCTGCGCGTCAAGAGTGACTTGGTCGTGCTATACCTCAAGCGCTCAATATTCTCGTTGATTGACGAATCTTTCTCGATGAATGTGTCCGACTGCGGAATGTATACTTCTGGCTGGTAGTAATCGTAGTAGGAAACAAAATACTCAATTGCATTGTGCGGCATCAGCGTCTGGAACTCCTGAACAAGCTGAGCAGCAAGCGTTTTATTGGGCTCCAGAATTAAAGTGGGGCGCTGAACCTGCTCAATAAGCCAAGCAGTTGTTGCAGATTTTCCAGTCCCCGTTGCTCCGAGCAGAACGATGTCTTTCTCACCGTTATTGATGCGCCTTGCGAGCTCCTGAATCGCAGCTGGTTGATCGCCCGACGGTGTATAATCACTGACTACTTCGAACTTCTTGTTCGTGCGACCCGCATATTTCATCTACACTCCGAAAAAACGCTTCGCTGATTCAATTCCGCTAATAAGTGCGTCAACATCATCAGTAGTATTGTAAATGCCTAGACTAGCACGAGTGGATGACTGCACCCCGAACCGCCTATGCACAAGCTGTGCGCAGTGGTGTCCAACGCGCACTGCAATTCCCAGCTCATCGAGGTAATTGCCCAGATCATGCGGATGAACACCAGCCAGCTCAAAGGCAACAAGTCCAAGTCTATTGTCCAGCAAAACACCATCTCCAAGAATGCGAACACTTGAAATATTGCGAACTTCCAGCAGTTTACTGGTCAAGTTTTTCTCATGCGTACGAATATCAGCAAAACCAATCTTGCTGACAAAATCCAAAGCAGCAGCAAATGCAAGAATCTGGGCAGTGGCAAAACTACCAGGCTCGTATTTATTCGGAAGAGCCTGAAAAGTAGTTGTGAAGTCATCAACTTGCTCAACCATTCCACCGCCGCTCATAACAACTGGCGCATCCAAGAACGCATCCTTTTGTCCTAGAACTGCACCAACTCCACTTGGTCCGTAAACTTTGTGCGCAGAAACAACTGCAAAATCTACACCTCTTATATCAAGTTCAAGCGGAATGTGCGGCGCACTCTGGCATGCATCAAGAATTACAATTGGTCGACTACTACCCGCAGTAAACTTGTCCAAATGTGCGGTTATTTTGTCAACTTCATGCACAACTCCAGTGACATTTGAGGCGTGGGAAATCGAGAGCACCTTAGTATTTTCATCAACTAGTTTGTTCAGTTGCTCCAAATCCAGTTCTCCAGAATTCAGCAAGTCAAGATAACGAATCTGCGCACCAGTGATTTTGGACACTTGCTGCCATGGAACTATGTTGGAATGGTGTTCTGCGCGGGATAAAATTATGTTGCATTTATCATCTAGCTGAAATCGACTTGTCTTGTTTTCATCGCTGTTTAAACTACCCAGTAGAAACATGAGCGAAAGCATGTTCAGCCCCATGGTTGCACCAGATGTGAATACCGCAGTCCACTTCTCTTTCTCTACATCGGCAACATCACTAGAAAGTGCGAAATCTACAAGTTTTCTGCGCGCGCGCTCAATGGCTTCACCGGCTTCATTGGTAAGTGTATGCGCACCACGACCCGCAGAACCCGTATTGTGCGAGTAGAAATCGAGTTCCTGAGCAATCACACACTTGGGCTTAAGCGCAGTTGCTGCAGAATCCAAGTACACCAACTTCGCATCATCAGTTCCAATTCTTCGCTCGCTGCCGGGCTCCAACATGGGGAACTCACTACGAACATCAAGTGCATTCATGACCCCATTATACCACGAGTACCAGGAGTTATCCACACTGGCGCAGTTCGTGCAACTAGTTATTGACATTATGCGAACAAGTGAAATTTTTCTACTACAGTTTACATTATACTACTAAGTGCAAGTTGAAGATTAATAAAAGGAAAGATGACACATATACATGAAATTTACGAGTTATCTGCGCGAATTGATCGGTGACCAACGCGGTTTGGCAACTGTTAGTACGCAATTGTAATGGTTGCGGCCGCAGGTCTTGTAGGACTTGCTAGTTGAATACTAAAGAAGCGACTTCGTGCGTGAACTGCTAAAGAATATCATCAAAAGCGCACTATATCGAACGGGGGGACTAGCGGTGAGGTGATTAAGGACCAGAGAGGATCGATTACTGCGGAATTTGCAATATGTCTACCTGTGTGGTAACATTTCTACTAGTATTGATCATCTCGCTGGTATCGTTGTCATCTGTGCAAGCCAAGTGCCAGAACGCAACTTCAACAGTTATGCGAACAACTGAGCTAGAAGACCCCACTTCAAGCGAAAGCCTTCGAACCCTAAATAAACTCGCGAAAACCACAGTTGGTGAAGATTATGCAAATGACTATGAACTTGCTGTTGAGAAGGCTGGTGAAGACTGGGTGAAAGTCAAGATGAAGTTGCCAATACACAACAGAATACTCAAACTGATGTTAAAGAAAGTCTCCGCAGATGCAACTGGACGACTTGATGTATATAATTCTGGCAGAAAACTGCGAGACCAGTGAGGCTCAGGAACAGTCACAATTGTTGGCACGATCTGCGCTGCGGTTGCTGTAATATCAGCAGTTGGTGCAATTTTCTACGCGTTCTCACAGTAAACAACCTCAAGATGGGGCTAAGATATAAAACTGCACTAGTTTCTGCAAGAGCTAAATAGAATGGTGAAAATGCTTGTGAAGTTGCCAACTTGACTGCGCAGAAGAATCAAGCGGAGGTTGTAGATTGTCAAGTTCTTGAAGATGATGTGCGCGTTAAAGTTTCTAGTAACAAACTCTTGTTCGTGCACGCAACTTCGCAAGCAGGTCCGAGCGCGCTAAACTGTCCGCCACGTTAACGCACAATTGGAGACTTCGGCGCGGAAACATCAAGAATTGTTTTACCAGCAGTCAACTCGCTCCCTAGAATCTGCTTTATATCAGCAAGCTTGAGCGTCAGCTGTTTGGTGCTTCCGAAGACAATTGCGAAGCCGCTGTTTTGAACTACTGTAATATCATCGCGCGTATTTGCAGTAACTGCCTTGATGTCCAGTTTTTCTGAACTGATCGCATCCAAAAGTAGTAGAACATCTTGTTTTGCTTCGTTACTCGCCACAACTTCTGGGTATGCGGGCATATTCGGTGCGACATCCCCCAAAAGCTCGCCGTCCTTATCAGCAAGTTTATTACCAATTCTGCAGATCGTCTTGCGAGGTTCAATAACAACTGCAACTTCGTGCGGCCACTTCTTCATGACCACCACAGACTTCACGCCCTGAACATTCTGCACCTCCTTTTGCATCTTGTCCGTATCTAGCAGTATTAGCGAGTAATTCTTGCTCTGAAATCTACTGTTGATGTTATCTAGCGCCGCTCGATCCACGAACACGGGATATTGCTGGTCGTCCAAACCGAAGAAGTTGACCTTTTGCACGCGGAAAGTTGACGAGAACAAGCACATATACAGTCCACCAGTTACCGAAAAACAGATCAAGAAGTACCGCAGTGCACGCACCAACATCATTCTAATTGCAAGGCGTCGTTTTTCTAGTGCTCTTAATTCAATTTCAGACAGATTTTTACGGTGTACCTTCATCGTGCTCCTTGAAAATGTCAACCAGTGAAGGACCCGCGCCAACACTTAAGATAACAACTTCTTCATCACACTTCTGAACTTCTTCAAGCGTCCGTTTCACACCATCTTCGAGCGTTTCGGTTGTAGATATTTTGGAATTGTATTGCGCAATCGTATTTGGACAAACCGCTGGAAAATCTTCTTGAAGTTCGCGCGCTGGATAAATTTGTGTCACGATTGGAACGGCTGCACGTGCAAGTTGTTCAGCAAAATCCTGAGCAAAATTAAGAGTTCGCGAAAACAGATGTGGCTGAAAAAGAACAACAATTCGTTTTCCGGAGTATTTCTCAAGTGCGGCATCCATGAGCACACGCACTTCTGTTGGGTGGTGCGCGTAGTCATCAACAAGTTCAACCATTCGACCGCCGATGTCCAGTGCATGAACCTGAAACCGTCTGTTCGCGCCCTCGAACTGCTGCAGTCTAGTTCTAGCGCTGTTCTGATCCGTACCAAGAATTTCAGCCGCAGTTAGTGCGAGCTTAGCATTCGTGCGGTTGTACTCACCAGGAATCTGCAAGTCAATTTCGCGCGTAGAGCCCACTACGTGCAGATTCTCCTCTGGAAGTTGCAGTATATCTTGAACCTCAGGAGTTACAACAACATGCTTCGAGTTAGCCGCGTATTTTCTAAAAGCGCTGCATATTCCGCCAAAGTCCTCGTAAAAATCCAAATGATCCTTCTCAATGCTCGTGATTAGCGCAACATCTGAATGGTATTTCATAAAACTACCATCGGACTCATCTGCCTCAGCAACAATTATGTGCATATTATCGCCAAGTTGTCCACCATTCGTTTGCTTCTTGCAAATTCGCGCCTGAGAACCAATAACAAATGACGAATCGGCACTAGAAAAGATACTCGCCAGCATAGAAGTTACTGTGGTTTTTCCATGACTACCAGCAACCGTCACGCTGACGTTATGTGCATTCAGCAGCAGTTCAAGTGCATCTGATCTGTGCAGAACCTGAAATTTGTCAGGCTGTTGTTTAGACAACTCCAAAGCCCGCATAAACTCCGAGTTGCTGCATCTGATCGCGGAAGAATATACAAGTGCGTCCATTTTTGGACGCCCGTTTTCATCAACCACATGCATAGGACTGTGTCCTTCAGACGTTAAGTCACAACCACTGACACTGGTAAACTTCGAGAAGCATGAAGCAATTGGTGCAATTCCTGCGCCCGAAATTGCCATAAAGTGTACAGATTTCAAATCTTGCAGTTGCTTTTTCGCGCATATTTGATCAATCTTCTTCGCAAGTAATTTCGATACATCTGCGCGCGCACACTCGGAGGCTGTTTGTGCCATTTTGGCGAGTTTTTCAGGATTATGCAACAACTTGACAACCGTCGACTTCACGAAATCGGCATCAAATTTCGAATTTTCAACAACAATTGTGCCAGTACCCAGAAGTTTTGCGTTCAAGCGTTGTTCACCATTTCCAATCGGCAACGGAACCAGAACACTGGGCTTCTTCGCAATTGTCAACTCATGAACCGTCCCTGCACCACTTCTCGCGACGACAAGATCGGCACTCTCCATCAACTCGTTGAGGTTGTCCGAGTATTCAAGAACCTCATATCTGCGCGCCTTCTGAGAATTCTGCGCCAAGAGTTGTTCACGATACTTCAAAGCTTCCGCAGATTTTGCATGTCCAGTTATGTGAACAACACGTGCATTTTCAAGTAACTCATCAAGTGCCCCAATCACAGCGTTGTTGATCGAAACTGCACCCAAAGAACCACCGAACACCAAGAGTTGTGGCAACTTTTCTTGACTCGCACTGATCGCGTGCGCATGTTTTGCATTCTGCGAAGTCGAATTCGCAACTGGAAGTCCGATGCAATCTACAAGTTCTGAGTTGTTTTGCAAACTGCGCGGCAACTTTGTGTAGTGGAATGAGTATGCGAAATAGTCGCAAAATCTAGCACCTAGTAAATTCGCGAGCCCAACTTTTGCATTCTGCTCATGCACAACCACTGGAATTTTCCTACGACCTGCAGCAATATATGCGGGTGCGCAAACATAGCCGCCAAAACCAACAACAACCTGAATATTTTCATCAACTAGGATTTTTTCAACAACTTTAACCACTGAGTAGAACCGAAAAGGGAGTGTCAAATTCTTCCAGATGTGCTTCAGGTCACGCACAACCGGAGTCTTCTTAATCTTGAACAACTGATAACCAGATGCTGGCACAAGCTTCTCCTCGAGCCCACTACTGCCCAAGAAAACCGCATCAACTCCACGCTTCCTGAGTTCATCGGCGGTAGAAAGCGCGGGCCTAATATGACCTGCAGTCCCCCCAGCAGCCAGCAACACCTTTAGCTGCTGCTGCATACACTGAAACCTTGAGGAGTCGCCCTGTTCACGCACACTACGATTATACCACACCACCGCAAATCAGGCGCCTCAAAATGTGCTAGACAAGAAGGTGCCTAGCGCACCACCACAGCGACAATCACCTATCCTTGCTACATTCCTGTCCTGGGGAGGTTCAGCGCGACGCAATCCGCACTAGGCGTCGCCATTATAACACAACCGGAAGTTGTTTGTCAAGTCGTTGTGTAGTTTATGCACGCCAAAACGCCTGTGAATAAATCGCTTGTAGTTTTTTGGAGGAAACATGTATGTACTTCTGGGTAGTCGTAATTGATGCATGCCCCAGTATTTCCTGAACTATCCGTATATCAGCACTGTTGTCAATCATATGTGTTGCCATCGTGTGCCGGAAACTATGCGGGTGTACGCCATCAACGCCCGCAGATTTCGCCAACTTGACGATTGCGCGGTAGGCACCTCTGGGCTGCAGACGAGTTCCTTTGCCGGACACAAACAGCCAGCTCGAACCACACCTTTGCTCAACCAATTCAAGCAGCACTCTTCTAGCCGCATTATTGAACGGTACAACTCTACTTTTGTTGCCTTTTCCAGTGACGCACAACTGGTTTTGCTCGAAATCCAAATCACCAGCAGTAAGTCCCAACGTCTCCGAAATACGAAGTCCTGATGAGTACAGAAGTTCAACTAGTGCGTAATTTTGGAGCGTGGAAGAATAAGAATACGACTTCAAGTTATTACACCTCTCATATTCCGCACTCCGCGATGCGAAGTCTAGTATTTTGTTAATTTGCTCAATGGACAGAATGTGCGGGAGCGTTTTTTCAATCTTCGGGTACTTTATGCGTGCAGTTGGATTTTTGCTGATGTAGTCGTTTTGGAACAGAAAAGTGAAAAAAGCTTTAAGAACTGAAATTTTGTGGCGGATAGTTACTCTCTTGACCTTTGAATCAACCAGTTTGGCAACGTATGCACGCAAAATCTCCAAATCAACTACTTCAACTTCCTGCACTCCAATTTCTTCCAGAAACGCACAAAATACCTCTAGAACACGCACATATGAGCGGCAAGTATCAGTAGAATAACCACGAATCTGTAAATTCTTAACAAATATCAATACTGCGTCCGCACTTTTCATACTACAACTTTTCAATCCAGTTTTTTAACAGTTGTAAACCTGCATGACCGGATTTTTCTGGGTGGAATTGTGCACCAAACAGTGATTTATATTGAACTGCGCTGATGAATCTTTGGCCGTCATGTTCTGTGTAGAAGAAGTTCGGGACCTCATCAGCGCCCACACTATCATAAGAATTGTGCAACACAGCGTACGAGTGCACAAAATAGAAGTACGGGTCATCAATCTGGCTGAATAGTTCGCAGTTGTGTGTGTCCTCAACCTCATTCCAGCCAATGTGAGGAATAGTTTGTGCGGGCACCTGCTCAACTCTACCGCGAAGTAAACCAATTCCACTCGTTTCGCCATCTTCAGAGGAACACTCGAACAGAATCTGATGGCCAACGCAAATTCCGAACACCGGCAACGAACTCTTGATGCGTTCCAAAACTACCTCTTTTCCACGCGCACGCAGAAATCCTCGCATGCACGCTCTGAATGAACCTACACCTGGAATTACTAGTCCGTCAGCTCTTGCTGCTAACTCGCGGTCCGAGGTTATGCACACACTAGTGCCAACATGGGAGAATGCACGCTCAGCTGAACGCAGATTGCCAAATCCGTAGTCGAAAATAACAACTTGTTTCATTTCTAGAAGTACCCTCGCTCAGTAGTATTGTTATCAAGTCTTAGAACATCATCTTCATCATTTGAGTTTTGAAATCTGGTCAGAATTGTGCCCGCACTCAGTGGTGATATTTTTGTTGTATCTAAAACTTTTTGCAACTGGTCACCATCACTAATGTAGTCGTAGTATTTTTCGTAATTAATCTCATAAAATTTCGCACTTTTCACGCTACTTTTACCAGCATTCGCAGCGTCCAACTGTTCAAAAAGGTCAACTTCGCCCATCAACACCTTCTCTGCAAAATCTGAAAAATTACTAATGACAAGTGTCGGAATTAACGAGTGCAGTTTCTCGCCGTTCTTGTATAGTGAAGCATCAATTCTACCGAAAACATACTGAACTAACACCGCATCCATATCTTGAACCATTTTAGTAAGTTGCACAATTAAATCCTGCGGCTGCCCAGTTCCCGCATCTTGTAAAAATGCTAGTGTTCCATACATACCATTGGATAATATCACCGCGCGGAACTTCGAGAACACGCAAAGTGCACCGCAAACAACTGGTTCGTATATTGGCAGTATGATTAGTGCGACTTTTGGAGTTTCGCCAA
>AXYY01000116.1 GCA_000485475.1 Candidatus Ancillula trichonymphae ImTpAt | reverse complement strand
TATTTCGTTGACTTGTTGATAAATTTCTGGTTTTTCCTTTATTTGAGCTTTCATTTTCTTCTCCGCGTTGATAATTGATGAGTGGTCCTTTTTGTAGAACTGTCCGATTTCTACAAGTGTGGAACTGGTTAACTTTCTTGACAAATACATTGACATGTGCCGCGCGAGAACAAGTGCTGGGGAGCGCTTTTTACCTCGTATATCTTCTGCTTGAAATCCATAAAATTCTGCACAAGCATCCAAAATGTTGTCAAATGTTATAATTGAGAACTTTTCCAGTATTTGATCATGTAGTACAATGTCAACAATTTTGTCGCTTATTTGAATTTTATTAACACTGCAGTAGCTTATAATTCTAACAAGTGCACCCTCAATTTCACGAATGTTGGTCCTCATCAAATTGGCAATCTTGTAGATAACTTTCATGGTGTAACCCAATTTCTCGTAATCAACACCAACTGCATTGTGCAAGTACTTCCTAATATAAGAAACTCGCAAAATGTTGTCTGGTTCATCTATTCCCCAGTAGACACTTCCTTGAAACCGAGACACCATACGCTGATGAAAACCCTTCAGCATATTTGGGGGAACATCTGATGCAACCACTATTTGTTTATTTTCGTTAACTAGAGCGTTGAAGATATGGAAGAACGTTTCAGTAGTTTCCTTTTTTTCCGAAAAGAACTGAATGTCATCAAGTAGTAAAATATCTAGTGTACGGTATTTTTGCCTCCACTTTTCAGTGTTCTCACCTTTCTTGATCATTGCGCTAACATAGTCATTTATGAACATTTCTGAACTGCAGTACAATACTTTAATCTTGTCATTTACTGCAAGTGTATTATTGCCAATTGCGTGCAACAAGTGGGTTTTACCCAAACCAGAGTTTCCGTAAATGTACAACGGATTGTGAACTCCATGACCAGGACTTTCAGAAACCTTAACTGATGATGCATGAGCCAGTTTATTGCTTTCTCCTACCACATAGTTGTCAAAAGTGTAAATTGGCAGTAGATTGGTCAGCACTTGATTGAGATTACTACTGATATTATCGTCAAGTACCGGTGCAGTGACATTTGGCTGTTGTTTGGTTGCTGTGTATTTTTTGGAACTGTTTCGACTCTCCACCGTGAAGTTTTTCGGATTGCTGTCAAAACTTGGAATTGTATTTATGTGAATGTTGTACAGTTTCCCTAGTTTGCTAGCAATTTCCTCAGATAAACCGTCGTTCAAGGCTTTTTCAAGTAACGATTTGCTCTGTTCAGTTTCAACGCTGATGATAATGTTATTACTCACTTCACCATCAAATCTTGCAGACATAAATGCATCCACCTGACGTTTTGAGAGGTCTTCACTTTTCTCAATAACTGTACAGACCTTGAACCAAATATCTGGTACATTCCATTTACCACTGCCCAAAAAACCTCCTCAAAACTTCTCAGGCTCATTATAACATACTCAAGTTGTTGGTGGACACATGAGCAACCACACCACAACAGCTGCGACAAGTGACGCACAAACTGCCCCTAAAATCGTCGGCAAGTTCTTTTTAACGAGCCTTTTTCCTGCATGCAGTTGACCACAAGCACAGAAAATGACGAGAATTCGCCAAAAAATCCAGCACCAAAACTTGCGCGAAGAACGGCACTTATCTACGGGTTTCTGAAACAATACATGAGCAAGTTCGCCGTAGTAATTAAAAAACTACTAGCGATGTTAATCTTCAAGAGTGTCTTAAATCCAGGCGTCTTTTGAGCAACAGAACTCGCAAAACAGTTCTCAATCCACTAGAAACTCCAACGAGCAGTAAGACCAGGGCGCTAGTTATCGTTTGGGTGCACTTTCTGGTGTTTAGCCCTACTACTCAACGAACTAGCGATGAGAACTGACCAAGCTTTGCACAAAGGAACGCCCCAAAATAAGTGCAGAATAAGAAAACTGCTGCAGAAGCGATCTGCGCGTCAACGAACATCAGTTGGTAATTCAACCAGGAAACCGCAGCAACAATTGAAAAACCGCCCAGAAAGCCGCTGATGACAACTGTTTCGTATTTCTTGAAGAAGTTTTTGATGCGTGGACATTTGAGCTGATTGTGACAACAAACCCCGCAACCAAACCTGCAGCTAAGTTCACACTAAGTGTTGCGAACCACTCGTCAATGCCTCTGCTGTGAAGACCAACAGTTAGCATATGCCGCAACATTGCTCCAAATGCTCCAGCAAGAAATACCAAAACTAGACTATGCGTCTTCTTCATCTTCGGCACTGTTTTCAAACTGGGGATTAATACAACTTAGCATATCTACCATCTAAACTAATCAGTTCTGCGTGATTACCTTGCTCAACAATGCGTCCACTTTCCATGAACAAGATTATATCCGCATCTCGAATCGTCGAAAGTCTATGCGCGATGACGAAACTAGTCCTATTTGAGCGTAGTGCATTCATCGTCTTTTGCACAAGCACCTCTCTGTTCGCGTATCAACTGAAGATGTTGCCTCATCAAGAATAAGAATATCTGGATCCGCTAAAAATGCGTGCGCAATTGTCAACAACTGTTTTTCGCCTACTGAGAGTACTGATGCTTCATCATTTAATACAGTTTAGTAACCATCCGGAAGTGATTTGACAAAATGATCCACATAAATTACATGCATGGTTTCGTAAAACTCCTCATCAGTTATTGTCTTCAAGTCTGGTAGAGAATATATTTCAAGTTCTCCTCAATCGTGCCACCAAAGAGCCATGTGTCCTGCAAAACCATTCCAATATTTGAACGAAGTGCTTGACGACTGATGTTGCGAGTCTCCACATCATTGAGCAGAATACTACCGCTGTTGATGTCACAATACCGCATAATCAAATTCAGAACTGTAGTTTTTCCAGCTCCAGTTGGTCCAACAATTGCAATCGTCTCACCAGGCTTGGCTGTTAATAAGTTCAGGTCCTTAATAGTGGAACTTCTGGGTCGTAACTGAAGTTGACATTTTTGAACTGTATATGTCCAGTTGTAGTAAACTTCTCCTGCAAAAGTCCAGACTCGTCATTTTCTTCCTCCTGATCAAGCAACTCGAAGACGCGTTCAGCGGAAGCAGCACCGGACTGCAGTAAATTCATCATCTGCGAAATCTAACCCAGTGGTTGCGAGTACTGCCTATAGAATATTGGATAAATGTCTGTACATCACCGAGAGTCATCAGTCCGTTGCTTATTCTAACAGCACCAATTATTGCAACAACTACATAGTTGAGGTTGGTGACAAATGTGTCATCACCGGCATAAAATCGTACCTGAAATGAACTGTGCCTTAAAACTTGCATCAAATAGTTCGGTGTTCTGTTTTGTGAACTTGTCCATGAACTTACTTTTTGCCCATACGTCTTGATAACTGCATGACCAGTAAAACTCTCTTCAACGTTGCCATTATAAGTTCACTAGTTATTTTCCACTGCGCCTTAAACTGCGGCTGCGACTTCTTCATGACGAGCGAAATCAGCCCGAACGAAATTGGAACTGTTAAAAGTGCGACAACTGCAAGCAGTGGGGAAACGGTGAACATCATTACAACAACTGAAATCACCATGAACGACATATATATCAGATCACCTCCAACTTTGATTCAGCGTTTATGTAATGTTGTCCAAGTCATTAGTGGTTTTACTCATAATTTTACCACAACTGGTTTTGTCGAAGTAACTAAGCGGTAACTTCCAGAGTTTCTCTTCAATTTTTTGGCGGAGAGTTCGTCCAACATCTGAAATTATCCGCACAGAAATCCAACCAAAAATGGACCGTAGCATAAAGTTCAGCAAGTAGATAACAGCAACCCACAGAAGTAGTAGTGCGAATTTAGTAAAATCTACACTTGCACCAATCTTGATCCTCATGGTTGACAACATATTTTCAATTTTCGAGATGTCAACTGGACCTTTTGAAACACTACTAGAGTCAACAACTAGTGCGTTTTTTTGGCGTGCGCTGAACCTGTGCTTGCACCTGCCTTTTCTTTTTGCTCAATGAACTTCTTGAGTTTATCCACACTTAAATATCCATCTTGGTCACTAACTGCACTTTTCACACTGTCAAGATGCGCGCCCTTGGGCAGTTGCGATTCAATGCTTTTGTAATAGTTTTATTCATCTCAGTCCGTCAAAAAGCGTGTTCGTCGCATTTCCCAGAGCTTTGGGAGCAATTGCACTCAGCGTGCGGCAGTGGTCAGCGCGATTAGTACAACAGCAAGACGCATTTTGTATTCCAGTATCATGCGCACCAACCGCCAGAGTGTTGACTTCAAGTTTTTTGCTTTCTCAACGCTGTGGTGACCTCTTCCGGGCATTTTTCCTGCAGCAACTGATTTACTGGTAGTTATCTTTTTTCAGCCATAATTTCTCCTACCTCAATGCCTCATATGTCCCACATTTTTCAAGTAATTCTTCATATTTTCCGCTGCCGACAAGTTGTCCATCATTTACAACTAATATGTTATCTGTGTGCCGAATCGTAGAAACTCTTTGTGCAACTATTATAACTGTCGCATCTGCAGTAATGGTTTTCGATGACGCCCGGAATAAGGAATCAGTTGTGTAGTTAAGTGCAGAAAATAAGTCGTCGAATAGATACACTTGGGGTTTACGAGAATAATCGCACGAGCAATCGAAAGGCGCTGTTTTTGTCCACCAGAAAATTCGTGGCTCCTTGTGCAACTGGCAAATCTAGTGGTGATTCTCCATCTTCAGCTTTTTCCTCAAGAAATCTACGCGCTTGAGCGATTTCAAGTGCTTCATACATCTCTTCTTCTGTTGCGTCATCTTTTCCAAACCGCAGATTATCGCAACGGTTCCACTGAACAGTATTTCACACCATCAGTATACAGGCGTGGAATTAAATTCAAAAGCGTAGATTTACCAGAACCGGTTGATCCGATAATTGCGGTAGTTTCACCGGGCTTTGCAGTGAAGTTTATGTCTTCAAGAACACTACTACTACTAACACCCGCATATCTAAATGCAACGCCTTGAAATTCAATCAGCCCCTTCGCACTTTCCAGATGAATCGGATTCTCATTTATTTCAACTGTTGTTTTCGTCTCTAAAACTTCTTGAATACGCCTGGCTGAAACTTCAGCGCGCGGTAGAAACATGAAGACCATCGATAATATTAGAATTGAGAATATGTAATATACATGGTGTATAATTAACGAATGCAGTTATTGCACCAACCTCCATGTTGTGAATACCGCCGAACCACATAATTGCGAGTATTGCAGCAATGTTAATAGTCAGCATGAAAATCGGTAACAGCATAGTCATAAACCGCCAACTGTTACATTTAGCGAATACAACTCGTCATTTGACTTGGCGAACCTGCGCTCTTCGTGCTTCTCTTTTACGAACGCCCGCACCACTCTTGCACCTGAAATTTGCTCGCGCAAGATCTCTCATTCAAGCGGTTCGTCACTTTCTGAAAAATCTTAAAGTACGGTGTTGCCTTCAGCAAGAATATGACGACAACCAAAGCAACAATAGGAATAGTTGCCACGATAACTCCAGATAGTTTCACATTCTGCTCGAGCGATATTACCACTTCACCAACTAGCATAATCGGTGCAGAAACGATCATAGTCATGAAGAAAAAGGTGATCTGCGCAATCTGCTAAATGTCACTCGTCGAGCGTGTTATAAGTGTTGGTGTGCCGAACTTGGAGACCTCACGTACTGAGAAGTTCTGCACTTTCTCGTAGATGTCATGCCGAACGTCAAGTGCCATGCGAAGTGCTGCCTTTGCTCCAAAGATGTTGCAACTATTGAGAAAATAATCTGCAGAACAGTAATTAACAACATAAGACTACCCTCACGCACATAAAGTTCATGTCACCTTTTGTTACGCCGTTGTCAATTATGTGCGCGTTCATGTTTGGCAAGTAAATCCGTACATGCAGCTTGAAGAGTTTGTAACACCAAAATAGGTACAATCCACTTCTTGTACGGCATCAAGTACCGTCTCCACACCTTAATCTACAACCTCATCTCCACTACAACCAAATTTCCACTACTCGCCACGTCCAGTCAGAACTAGTAAACTGCAACCAACTCGCACACGACGTAGACAATACAGCCAACACCGGTTTCATTATAAACCTACCCTCCTTACTTGTCAAATAGTCAACAAAACTTTATGTAAATTCTAAGAATTTCATAAGTTTTATGCGAGTGCAGTTACGACCATGTGCAAATCTCGTCTAGATTTACCTAAAGTCGTGACATAATGGAGCCATGAACGTAAAGTACTACGCACACAAAACCGGAAATGGAAATCCCGAACCGTCCGTTTTTAGACTTGTCGTTGGAGTTGTGCTGATTATGATTTCATTGGGGTTTGTGCCACGCATTTTTGGCTGGTTATCCTATATACTTGATGTTCTTTGGGCAATTTTGCTGTTTATTATAGGGACTAGTTTTATTGTCAAATACTTTTTGTTGAAGAAGCGTTCTTCATCTACTGATGCACGAGTTGAAGTGTTCAACAAAGATAACGAAAGGTTCTACATGACGATTGTAACTGATGAAGATGGTAATCCAAAAGCTGACATCAAGCGTGCGGATTAGTTACGCAGCATGTGCTTCCAGCGAAGATTGATGCGGCACTTTCATCGCAAAACCCCATGTCATATGCCCAGAGTAATCTTGAGTTGACATAACCGAACATCTGTTTTTTGGAGCTCAGCTCGTTGAAAGTCTTGTCTCCAATTTTTGCACTAGGCTCGAGCAAATGAATGTTCTTTGCAACAACTTCAACTCGTCCCTTATCTATAACTCCGACGTACTCAGAACTTAGCGTTGCAGTTTCCGCATTGAACCAGTAACTGCGCGTGTTGATTTCGAGCGGAAAAAGTTGAGGATCGATTAACAATTCAGGTCGCTCGGGCAAAATCTTCCAGTTTCCAACTTCTTGAAGTATAATTTTTCAGAAACCGCAACAACTGCTTTATATTCTACAACTTTTCCACGCGCCTTAAAACTTGTTGTAGTTTTCGCTTCCGCAGTTTCAACTCCCCAGTTGCCACCAACAAAGTACAGAGTCGCGCCACTGTCCTAGTAGCCACGCTAAAGGATATGCGTCTTATTCCAGGTCCGCAGGTACTTCAATCTTTATAATTAGCTCCTTTACCTTTTTTAGCAGTTTGTGACTTGTGTCGATTGGTCAACATCTTGAAAATCATGCGTGTGCACACCAGCACAAGTGTTAAAAGTGCAACTCCTAAGATGAACAGTTGAATAATCGCTGATAACATTTCTCTCCTCTAAACTGCGACACAAACCACATATGCGGTGATTCCAAGTACACATATTGGGAACAAGGCGCGTGTTAAGGCACCAAAAATAGACCTATCCTCCCCAAATTGTGCATTTGTAATGCATAGCGCGAGCACTCCGGGGATAAGTGCGAAGGGAATGTCAGATGTTCGTATAATAAATCTACTAGTAAGAAGTGGAAGTGTATGACAAAATGCGAAAACTGAAAGTGCATATACACAAACTCCGATGCGAATGCGTACACTTTGAGTCATCAACCGCGTAAAAAAGTGTTCAATTCCTGCAATAATGCTGTAAACCAACCCAACTGCGACAAACGGAGCAAGTATGAGTGCAACATATCCTGCAAAAATTCCGCAGAAAAGTTTTAGAGCAAGAAAATAACCGCAGAATAACACAACAAAAAGCTCGAGTGAAACTGTATTCGCGATGGACTTGATCAACATATTCCTGTCCTTTTTCAACATCTCGCTCACAAATGCCAGGCAGAATATTAACAGAAGCACAGTTGTAAGTTCACCAACAATCTTCTGGTTGAAGTTCACCTCTTGAACAGTTAAAAGTAGTAGATTAGTAATTACTGCGCAGACTATTGCAACAATTGCAATGCGTAACCTGTACGGAACCACCAGAATGTTTAAATAACTGACCGCGAACACAACTCC
>AXYY01000115.1 GCA_000485475.1 Candidatus Ancillula trichonymphae ImTpAt | reverse complement strand
GTGGGGTAAATTCCGGTTTATAGCTCATATGGAATCAGACCTCTATTTTTGCACTTTTTTCCACATGCTTTATTTGAAATCAGTGCCTTGATAATATTTACCACAATCGGCTACATATTATCGAATATTTTATTTTCGTTAGACGTTGACAATCCGCTGGTAAAATAAAAAGATTGTTATTAGTAATGCATTGTTATTAGTAATTGCTAGTTTACTATTGGTAATAGCAGCAATTATTGAATCGGCCGTCCCTAATATTTAGAAAGGAAAATAAAAAAATGAATAATTTATTCAAATTAAACGATTTGTCATTCAGTTACGATAGTGAACGGAAAATTTTGGAGAATTTTGATCTATGCATTAATGCAGGTAACAAAGTTTTAAGGGATCAAATGGTACTGGTAAAAGTACTTTACTTAAAATCTTGTCGCACTATATTGAAAATGATAGTTTGTCATACACTCTGAAGTTGCATGGAAAAAATACTCATTTTGCTGACATTAGACAACATCTCGCATTTTATACCTGATGAAGTCTTTGCCTTTGAGGACTTATAACTGTTATACAAAATATTAAAATTTTTCCAGTTGTTTTGGCAGTTAGATAATTTATACTACGACAAAATGGTCGAAATTTGCAGTTTATTTAACATTGGTCATAGCTCAGAAAATAAAGTCAGTTCCTTTTCCTTGGGTGGGAATGAAGAATAAACTGTTCTTGGCGCTCAATTTAGCGTACAATGCTGAATTGTACCTGCTTGATGAGCCATTTAATGCACTGTGGATAAAGATGCCCAAGTGAGCCTAATCAACTTGGATCAATGATAACCAGGCTGCATATATCATCGCCACCCATCTTCTACCGCCCGAACTTAATGCAACATCTGAAATTGACTTGAACAAGAAAGGTAACTCTAGTGGGGAACGCTAAATGAAGCTGTAGACGCGCAGGTCAAAAAGTATAAACAACACAAAGGAAATTGCGACAAGTGCAACGACAATTCCACGCCAAGAGAAAAGGGGGCGCGCTTTTATCATCAGCACAACAAATGCCATGACGGATAACACAACTAGTGAGTTGTTTTGGTCATGAGTTGTAATCCACACGGATTCCACAAGTAGTGCAATTGCAATTCCCCAGGGCACCGAAAACTTCAACACGCGCCTCAAGAAGCCCGGTTTGTATTTCTGGTTGTTTGGTCCGAGACTCAGTAGAAATGCAGGAAGTCCGATAGTCAGTGCGGAAACAACCGTCAAGTGACGTGGGTAGAACGGATAAACGCCATTAGTTGCAATCGTCAGAACCGTAAGTCCAATTGAATAAAATGTCTTCACCAGAAACAAACTTGCAACTCGCTCAATGTTCGCAATTATCCTACGCCCCTGCGCAAGAACCGCCGGCAGGTGTCCGAAGTCGGAGTCCACGAGCACCAAATTCGCAACCGCCTTGCAAGCAGGTGCCGCATTTGCAACAACAATTCCAAGATCCGCATTTTTTAGTGCAAGAATATCATTCACACCATCACCAGTCATTGCAACAACTTTTCCTGCGTCTTGTAGTTTTTGAACAACTTCTAGCTTAGTTTCTGGCAGCGCACGGCCAATAACTTCGGTAACTCCAACTTGCTCGCCAATATACTGCACAGTATCTTCGCTATCTCCTGAAACAATCTGCACGCGTACACCGCTGTTTTGGAAGTAGTTGATAATTTCTTTAGCAGATTCTCTGATGTGCTCTTGGGCCTTGATGACGAAAACTGTGGTTTTATCTTCAGTAGTTTGTACGAACACCAGCATTCTGCAGCCGTTTTTCGCAGCCGCATCCACAATTTCTTGCGCACGCACAAACTGCTGCTCGGACGAATTCAAGAGTATTTCCGGTGCACCTAATGTAAAATGCACCAGCACTTCTCTTCCGTTGTGCAGGCACTTGACAGCAACAGAACTGGACTTGTTCACACTTGAAAAACTGCTCTTTTCAACAACTTGCTCGTCAGTAAACGCCTTAGAAAACCCCCTGTCATCGAGGTAATCCAAAATTGCATCTGAAGTTTTAGTTCCACCTGGCAAATTGGCGACGGTTTTCAGTCCAGTGAATGCGACTTCTGAAGTTTCAGTGTCAATGACATCAACTGCTGTAATTTCCGAGACCGCAACAGTGCCATCCGTGATTGTGCCAGTTTTGTCCAAAATAATTTCATTGACGCGTGCAAGTGTTTCAACGGAGTTCAATTCGGTCACCAGTACGTTCTTCTTGCCGAGAATCAAAACTGCGAGTGCAAAATTCATGGACGTCAACAACACTAGTCCCTCCGGGATCATTCCAATAGCACCCGCAGAAATCCTGAGTATTCCTCCCGACCAGCTCTCAAAAGTTGCAGTATCGTGATTGAGGCAGAATTGAGTGAGTATGAGTAGTGCGAACGCAGGAATTATGGCAATAGAAATCCACTTCAAAATAGTATTAACACCAGCGCGCAAATCAGAATGCGCCAACTTGAAGACTTTTGCACTTTCTGTAAGATTAGCAACTTTCGCATTAGCACCAATTTCATCAATTTGCCCGATCATTTGACCGCTAACAACGGTCGTTCCAGAAAGTGCTTCATCTCCAGACTTTTTGAAAATTGAGTGCGATTCACCAGTCAACATCGACTCATCAACTTCGGCTTCTCCGTACACAATTTTGCAATCTGCGGGAACTTGATTACCAGCTAACAGAACTATGAACTGCCCTTTTTGCAAGTCCTCCATTTCGACCATCTGAGCTTGTTCAGGTCTCTTAACCAACTCTTCAAACAAATTACTTGCTCTATATTTTGCACTAATCAGTATCTGCAACTTATCAAGTGCTCGTTTCGCCTTCACCTCCGTAGTGACGCCAATAGCAATATTCGCAACAATTACAACCAGAAATAGGAGGTCCTTGTATGATCTGGTCAACAACACTAGAACGCCTAACGCAAACAGCATGAAGTTGAAAAGTGTAAATATATTCTCGCACAGAATCGAAACGACACTTCTTGATGTCTTCGTTGATGTTTTTGCCTCTAACTTCATTACAACCACTCTCCGTAAATCTTCTGGTAGACTTTTTTCAAACCTTCCGCAAGCAGTGCGTAACCGAGTAGTAGTGGAACCAGAATTTCCAAGAAATTCAAGTGCATCTGCACCATGTTAATTGAAACTGCAAGTGGACTAAAACCTATAATGAGAACTACAACAACCACCAGAATTGTTATTACTCCAACCAAAAGCGAAGATCTGAACTGTATA
>AXYY01000114.1 GCA_000485475.1 Candidatus Ancillula trichonymphae ImTpAt | reverse complement strand
CCCGCATGTCCAGCGCAGGCGAACGCAGTTCGCGCGAGCCGTAGGCGAGTAGCCCCTCAGCGTGCGCAAAATAATGAGCTGCAGCAGCGTTCTCTGGTGTGCTATAATGACGTGAGTAGTTTACTAGTAGATTAGTAGTAGAAAGGTTAGTTATGTCGAACAGTTTCAAACAGAATTTGCAGGACGCCATTGACAAGATTCAAGAGGCGAGGGAGAGTGTTATGAAAGGATCTGAGGAGGCGAAAGCTAAGGCACCTGAAGATACCAGTGATGTTGCCGTCGTGTTGCAGAAGACGGCGGAACTCTTGGGCGAGGGCGTAGCGAAGATGAAACTTGCATATGACGAAGCTGGCGGAATTACGGGCATCAGCGAGAAGGCGACCAAGAAGGCTGCTGAGTTGAGCGCTAGTGCGAAGATTGTGTACGAAGACGTTATGCACTCAAGTGCTGGGCAGCTGGCGAGTCAGGGTGTGCAGAATTCTGCTGAAAAGATTTCGAACACGAAGGTTTTCCAGAACGCAAGAGAACACGCACTTAAACTGAAGAATATTGCAACTGAGACTTTTGAGGCTACTTACGAGGCAAAACAGGCGGAGAAAGCTGCCCAAAATCCAGATGATGCGGCAACTGCAGATGCGTAGTAGAGTATAAATCTGAGGTTGAAAATGGGTACTGGTCAAAGCAACCGAGTTGTTAGGGTGATGGCTGTTTGCACGGGTAATATATGCCGTAGTGCGATGGCTGAGGTTGTTTTACTGAACGAGGCTGAGAGGTTGCATCAGGAGTTGCAGACGACTTTTGAAGTTGCATCAAGTGGAGTTTCAAGCGAGGAGCAGGGTAATCCGATGGACCACCGCGCGCAAAATACACTCAAGCAGCACGGGTATACAAATCCACTTTTACGCACGCACCGCGCGAGCAAAATTAGGAACTGCAAAGTTAAGAGTTTTGACCTTTTTCTACCCATGACTTCAACGCACGCCCGCAGTTTAGAGCGGTTCGGAGTTCCAAAGAGCAAGATTTTCATGTGGAGGTGGTTCGAAAACTTCACGGGTAGTCCACTGCATGCGATAGATTTGGCAGACCCTTGGTATGGCGGGCCAGAAGATTTTGAAGTGGCGTTCTTGCAAATTGAGCAAAGTGCAAGAAAAATATTACTGTGGGCCGATGAACATGTCAAAGCCTGAACTAGACCTGAAACTCTACTTGGTAGTTGGGCGCGAAAATGTCATGCATAAAACAGCACAAGGAGTTCTGCACGTTGTCAATGAGGCCCCATACTTGGAGGGGTTACCACCATTCAACTTCGTGACAAAACTGCCAGTGACAGCGAACTACTGGATTTCGCATCTTCAATTTCTGAGACGATTCATAATGTTGTACGAACTGGACGCCGCGTCGGCTTTTGATAAATGATCGTGTGGATATTGCACTAGAGGCGCGCAATGCAGGACTTTTGGTTGATGATGGCGTGCACCTTGGTTAGCGTGATACAAATCCAGTTAATGTACGAAAATTGCTTGGAGACGATGCGGTTATTGGACTTACTGCGGAAGAAGTGAGTTTGTTCGAGCTGCTAATGAACTGCCCGCACAAACAATTGAGACTACATTGGTGCCGGTTCTGTGCTTGTAACCAGTTCGAAACTTGATGCTGGAGTTTATGGCGGTACGCAGATAATTCAGGGCGTGCACGGAATTGCTGAAGTTGCGTCGCTGTCAAGTGTGCCCGGTGGTTGCTGGTGGGGGAGTAACACCACCAGAAGATGTGCGTCCGTTGATGAGTGCAGGGGCCTCCGGAGTCTTCGTAATAAGCTACATCTGTAAAGCCACATCTTCTCGAAAAGCCGCACAAAATCTGCGCGATGAATTAACTGGACAGGTGTGCTGCAACTGAGGGTGAAGCGTAAGAAGACAAGTGCGCGCTAAAAGTATGTTACAATGAACTGGTGGTTTTTTTCAAAAAATGGATACGAGAAGTGCGAAGTAAATTCAAGAGTTTTAATCGAACCGATTACCTATTCTTCGTGACAATTTCCACTCTAGTTGCGGCTAGGATTCTTGGTGCCTTGTTGATGGGCGGTGGATTTATCGACGAAACCTGCAGAATTGGTGCTATTGAGGCGTTCTGGTCTTCTAAATTCCATGTGATTGACAATTTTTCTATCTTCGCGATTCGCACGGATGCGGATTACTCAGTCTTCCCATTTTATGTGCCGTTCCTCATAATTGTCAAGATTTTCAACGGGAACCTGCACATTCTACGCGCGATTATGCAACTGCTCACGACGTTGTCCATATTCCTGCTTGCGCGGTCATTGTCCTATTTCGTGTATCAGAAAAATGCTCAGAAACTGTTCAGGGCAGCACTTGTTGTTGTTCTCGCAACTCCTTGGAGTTTTTTACAAGGTTCAATTTTCTGGAATGCGGCAATTTCACCAGTATATTTCATCATCAGCATCTGGGCGTTCAGCTACCTGTATAACAAAATGGGCACTAAATTTCGGACGCTCGCAGTTGCACTACTACCAGTGGGATTGATTTTTGGGGCGTGGAGTTATGAGGCATTTTCGCTCACTGCGGTTGTATTGTGGTGCGTCTTCCTATTTCTACTACGCAAAAAGCAAATCTATAACTTGAAGAATGTCATTTCAACGGTTTGCATCAGTGCAGTTCTTGCAAGTCCATTCGAATACATGATCCTATTTTATCCAGACTTCACCAACAGAGCTCGCAGTATTTCAGCATTTACACAATCAACGACGTTCGGTTCAGCCATAAATTCAGTACTTGCCAACTTCGTGCGCATAACGTTTTCTCCAGATTTTCTATTCGTCCTCGGCGATTCAACGCGAAGACACTCAATTGGAGTTTTCGGCATGCTGCTTTCTGTCAGCGTAGTGCCACTTTTCATCTTGGTAACAAAGCTATTTGCCCGTAAATTGCCGCACCAGTTAAAACTACCGCTCAAGTTTTCAGCACTCGGAATTGTGACGACCAACCTTATGTGTGCAACAACTTCTGAGGGGCAACCGCACAGTCTGCGTAGTGCACTTTCGTGGGTGTTTTGGGTTGTGCTGATTTCGCTGGGCTATTATCTTGCTAGTCGTCGGTTGCTGGTGCTGCACATATTCTGCGCATGTTTGTATATCTACGTGTTTTTCTTTTTCTACCTCCCAAAAACTCCAGACTATTTTCATAACAACTCGCCGCATCAAATGTACTACGATGAAATCTACACTGGAGAAATGCGGTAGTTTGAAAATCTTGTACGCGTCTGTTTCGTTAAGCTGACAGTTATCTGGTAATTGTACAATAGTAGGTGTAGAGTATCAACTGCGTTCATAAACAGACAACTTAAAATTTCATGCACACACTCAGAAGTTGTGGTATAATTAAAGTGGATGAAAGGAACATTATGAACCCACTTGAGCAGTATTCACTTGAGGAGCTCCGGCTCAGGACATCCGAGAAGTGGACTAGTTATTCGCCTGATATTCTACCGCTGTGGGTTGCTGAAATGGACGTGAAGTTGCCTGAGGAACTGTTAATGGCATGACGCAGATCGCAGATAGTGAAACGTGGCGATTTGAGCTACCTGTCAAGACTGGGGGTTTGAGAGCGGTACACGCGAATGCATTCTGCTCGTTTGCGCGCCACTGGGGCTGGATTCCTGACGTGAGTAGTATGGTTGATGTCCCCGATGTCGTTCGCGGTTGTACGCAGGTGATAAATGCATATCTTGAACATGATCCGAACAACAGCGTAATTGTGTCCACGCCGATTTATCCTCCATTCATCAACAGTTTTACGCAAAGGGCTACGAGTTTGTTAATGCACCGCTCACACTGCAACTCTACTGCGGTGGTAAGTTGTCAGACAAAACCCATTTAGACTGAATTTCGACGCACTTAAAGAGGCATTTAAGAGTTATAGTACAACCAATGGACAAAAAGGCTGTTTACACATTGTGCAATCCGTCTAACCCAACTGGAACTGTGTTCACACACAAGATGAACTTAGGCGGCTCGCGAACTTGTCCTCGAAGTATGGAATACTGGTTGTTTCTGATGAGATTCACGCACCTTTGGTCGCCCATGCGCAACTTCGAGCTTGAAGGTCATATTCTTGCAGAATATCGTAACCCCGAGAATCATGGCAGGCACTCCGCTTTCACGCCGTACTTGTTGTCAGTTCCGGAGGTAGATTTTGCAGTAACAGTTTGTTTTGTGAGTAAAGCGTTCTCAATACCTGGAGTCAAAGCCGCACTGGTTGTTCCGTCGAACAATTCATCAGGCAAGGCGCGCGATTTGGTCCCCTCAATTTTGGGCACTTCTCGAAGGCGAGCTCTGAGCATCTGGGCGCTCTGGCACAAACTATTTGCTTGAACCAATGTGACGAGTGGTTGTATCATCTTGTGCAAGCAATTCGCAACAACTTGTCATATTTCGCGAGCCTCAGTAAGCAGTACTTTGCGCTGGCTGAGTATGCGTGCTTGGGCGGCACATACTTCGCCTGAGGGTGGATTTCAGCAAGTACGTGGAGAATGGCAACATTCCTGAGGGTGTTCCACCTGCAAAGTACTTCTTGGATAAGGCAAAATGGCATTTAATGATGGCAGTACGTTTAATGATGGCAGTACGTTTGCAACTGCGGTAAACTTGTCATTTTCTGGACTACCGAAAGCTGGAATTCAGATCATAACTAGTCCATATGACAACTTCGTACGCATCAACTTGGCAACTTCTCAGGAAGTTATACGTATGGCACTTGAGAGCGTTGGAAGTGTTCTTTGAAAACTACTACGAATCGTTAAGAATTCGATACTTTTCAGGTACTTGATACTTTTCAGGTACTTTTAGTGCGTCGTAAACTATTGGAGTGATTATCTTGTGGATGAGTTGCACTCGTTGTTCAATGCTACTGGTTCGCCACTCAACTGGTCCGCGGTAGACGATGACGCGTGCAGGAGTTATGCCGTCCTTGGGGAAATATTTGCCCAGAGTTATTTTCTCCTCGCGCTCTAATTCCCAGGTTGTCGCACATGCCATCTCCCAGCCGAAGTCAATCTTGAGAAACTCGCGCCTGAACTTGGCAGCACCTGGAATTTTGCTAGTACAAAAGTGGTCGAAGTTCGCTGCGAGTAAAGATACTGCGACTCGTAGGCAGTTGTTGAACTTTTCCGTTGGATTTTGTGCGCAAGTTCTAAGTCTAGTGCGCACATTTTTTTCGTGGTTTACCTTACTCAGTTGTTTGTGCATGACTTTTTTATGCATTTGGTTCTAGTTCAAATTCCAACAACTTTGAGACATATTTAGCGTCATAAAATTCCAACTCCTGCAGATTTCGAACTGTTGTTAGTGACCTGATATACGCACGGTCAATGTATATTTCACCAGATAGATGATCAGTTTCATGTTGAAAAATACGCGCTGGCCACCCTTTAAGAATTTCTTGATGATCGCGACCGTTCTCGTCAGTCCACTTCGCCAGAATTTTGCGCAAACGAGGTCGAATTGCGTAGTAACCAGAAAATGACAAACACCCCTCGTAGAAGTTCAGAATACAGTTGTCCTTGGAATTGGTCGGTGCGTATGTTGGATTGATAATTGTGAAGAACGGTAGGTGATAAGTTTCTCGCTCATCATCTTCCTCCTCTGGATTGAAACTTTCAGGTACGCTGGTATCCTCCAGAACTGCTAAATTCAGGTTCAGTCCGATTTGAGGTGCTGCGAGCCCGACACCAGGTGCCTCCCGCATGGTCTTTTTCATCGTATCAAGCAACTTCAGCAGTAGTTTGCGATCCAGCTGCCCTTTGAAATCTACAGTTTTTTGGCGCAGAACCGGCTCGCCGACTTGTGTAATTGGCAGAATGCCACTTGGATGTTCACTCAACAACTTCTCTATTTTGTACGTCAAAACAGCATCGTGGCGCTTGTTGTACTTAAAGCTCATCTTGACAATCTTTCTTGAACTTTTGCCGCCAATAATTGTGCCGCACGCTCAGTAGCCTCCGCAGATGCGGCTTCAACCATAACGCGAACTAGTGGTTCAGTTCCGCTCGCCCGCAGCAAGATTCTTCCGTCACTTCCCAATTCGTCTTCTAGTTCCTTTTTAAACTGCTGAAGTTCTTCATCATGTTCAAGAACCTCCTGATTCACTCCAGAAACATTTACCAAAGCTTGCGGAAAACGCTTCAGGTCCTTCGTTAATTCACTACAGTTTACTACTCCGCCGCGTTCCTTGCGAGCCAGTTGTAGTATATTTGCAAGTAGTAGTGCGCTAAGTATGCCATCGCCAGTTGTCGAATAGTTCAAGTTAACAATGTGTCCACTTTGCTCACCGCCCAAAACCAGGTTATCTTTAAGCATCCGCTCCAAAATGTAACGATCTCCAACATCCGTAGTTTCAATACCAATTCCTGCACTTGAAATGGCGTTGCGAATTCCCAGGTTGCTCATGACGGTCATCGCGATTTTGTTGTTCTTCAGAATCCCCGCACGCTTCATATTCAGCGCGAGAATAGCAATGATCATGTCCCCGTCAATGAGCGCACCAGTTTCGTCAACTGCAATGCACCGATCAGCATCGCCATCGAACGCAACTGCCAAATCTGCGCGCGCTGTTTTGACAAGTTCCTGCAACTGTTCTGGGTGCGTCGAGCCGCAGTTTTCGTTGATGTTATAGCCATTTGGTGATGCATTGATTACCCTCACCTTTGCTCCAGACATGGTGAATGCTTTCACAGCAACTTTCGAGGCCGCGCCATTTGCAGTGTCCAGAGCGATATGCAGCCCGCTGAGCGGTTTTTCGACTACTTTTCCCGCACCATCAGCAATTGCGTTGACCAGGTGCCGCACGTAGGCATCTTGCGCAGTTTTGTGATCAGTCGTGATCCAGCCAACATTTCGACCAGTCGGGTGCACCCAGTTGTCGTTGTTAAGCTCTCGTTCAATCTCGTCCTCTATTAAATCATCAAGCTTAAAACCAGAACGAGAGAAGAACTTAATGCCGTTGTCTGGCATCGCATTATGAGATGCTGAAATGACAACGCCAAGATCAATACCTAACAAATTGGTCAGATGCGCAATTCCAGGCGTGGGCAAAATACCGATGTTCTTAACATCAATACCAGCACTCGCTAGACCCGCACAAACTGCAGAAGACAAAAAGTCGCAGGATATGCGCGTGTCCATGCCCACAATTGCGCGCGTTGATGACAATTTGGAACCTCTAGTTAAAATGCGGCCCGCAGTTTGCCCAAGTTTCAATGCTAGACTAGCAGTTAAATCCTGATTTGCAAGTCCACGTACACCGTCAGTTCCAAAAAGTCGTCCCATAACTAACGCTTACTGAATTGACTTGCCTTACGAGCTTTCTTGAGTCCAGCTTTCTTACGTTCAACTTTACGATCGTCGCGAGTTAAGAATCCCGCCTTCTTGAGCGGAGGACGCAGAACTTCGTTATCAATCTCGTTGAGTGCGCGCGCAATTCCTAATCGAATCGCACCTGCTTGTCCGGAAGTTCCACCACCGCGTACGTTTACGATGATGTCATACTTCTTCTCCTTTTTTATCAAGACGAACGGCGAATTTATGAGTTGTTGATGAACCTTATTCGGAAAGTAGTTTTCAGGTTTACGACCATTTATCGTCCACACACCACTTCCTGGCATTATCCTCACTCGCGCAATTGCCTCCTTGCGCCTTCCAACAACAGATACCTTTCCAACTGCAGCAGTTCTATTTTTTGCACCTTTAGCACTTACAGTCTGTGCGTTATTTGTATCATCTTTCTGAACTAATTTTTGAACTTCTGCCACTTCTACGCTCCTTGTTTTGGTTTTATGTTCACATCAAACGGTTTTGGATTTTGCGCCTCATGTGGATGCTTATCTCCAGCATACACGCGCAGATTATTCAGCTGCTTACGCCCCAAAGTAGTTTTAGGAATCATGCCCTTAACTGCTTCTTCAATAATACGAACAGGATTCATCTCCAGTAGTTCGCGATAAGTTCTTGAAGAAATACCGCCCGGAAAACCGGAGTGCCTCCACAACCGTTTCCGTTTAGCCTTTTGTCCAGTTAGTGCAACTTTTTCAGCGTTGATGATTATTACACAATCTCCTGTATTAACATGTGGCGCAAATATAGACTTGTGTTTACCGCGAAGTAGAGTAGCTGACGCAACAGCTAACTTTCCTAGAACAACATCCGTAGCATCAATTAAGTGCCACGTCGCGCTCAAATCCTCAGATTTTGGACTAAATGTCTTCATACCCTTTTCTTTCTCACTTTTGTACCATAACAGCCCACCTGCATGGCTTTGTGTCAACCACATGCCGCACCCAACCACCTGCCGTGATAACTGCGTCCCAAGTTGACGGTTTTATTGTTCGGGTCAGAAAACCGAACTTCGGCATTATATCACACTTGCAGTTTTTGTCAAGTTCCCGCTTTCTTCTACACCCTCGTGCGTTCGGTTTGAGGTGTTGATTCAGGCGCGTCGAGGATGTGCAACTGATGCAAAACTGCACGAACTACACATTAAGTTCTCTTGCTGCGATATGTCATGGTATAATGTGCTACATGGTGAGTCAACTTGAGTACAAAAAGCGTATTGCTAATACGAAAAGTCTTCAGAAGATTTTTAATGCGCAAGAACTGATTGCTGCTTCCCGCATTTACAAGGCGCGCATGCTTGCTCAAGATTCAAGGCCATACGTTGAAGTCATTGCAAAAGTTGCATGGGAAGTTGTGTCGTACACCTCTGTAAAACATCCGCTCACCGCAACTAGACAAGAACTTGGCATGAAAAGTACCAATGGAGTTGCCGTTTTGTGCGTCACATCGGATAGAGGCATGGCTGGTTCGTATTCTACGACCGTTATCCATGAGACTGAAAAGTTGTGCAAGAAGTTAGTAGGTGAGGGGAAAACTCCTGTGTTGTTTATATCTGGTCGTCGCGGGCGAAGCTACTACCAGTTTCGAGGACACGAAATTGCAGCGTACTGGGAGGGCGATTCAGATGCGCCAACTTTTGAGCGCGCAGTTGAGATTGGTGACACGTTGCTGAAGTCGTTTTTGTCTGCTGATGAGAAGGTGGGAACTGATCAACTGCAAATAGTGTGCACGGAATTTGTCAACATGATGACGCAGAAACCGCATATAGTCAACATGCTTCCGCTGTCTATTGGCGCAGATGTCGGTGCGGATGCGGATAATTCAGGTGATGTAAATGCGGCTAGCAGTTTGCCTAAGAAGTCAACAACAAATCCACTCTACATCTTCGAGCCTGGAGAAAGGCAAACGCTAGATGTTGTTTTACCGTACTACATTTACGCACTGATTCATGAGTGCTTGTTGGATGCGGCAGCAAGTGAAACTGCGAGCCGTCAGCGCGCAATGCACACAGCAACTGAAAATGCGAAGTCGCTGATTGAGGAACTCACCAGGAAGCAGAACGAAGCTCGACAAGCGGGCATTACACAAGAACTTACAGAAATTGTTTCATCTTCGGATGCACTGTCTTCATGAGGTGCGGTAGTGATAGTAGTTAATGTAGTCAAAATAGAAAGGAATGGATATGGCATCAAAAGTAGTTAAGATGAAGGAGCAGGATGTTAAAAAACGGGCGGTTGGGCACGTCGTGCGTGTGATCGGTTCCGTTGTTGACATCGAATTTCCGCCGAGTAATATACCAGAAATATACAACGCGCTGAAGACTACTATTGACACTGGCGAGCAGAGCGAGAGTGAGGATGCGCACGAAATTACGCTTGAAGTCGAACAACACCTCGAGGACTCGATTATCCGCGCAATCTCGTTGAACCCAACTGATGGCTTGGTGCGCGGAAATGAGGTTGTAGACACTGGCGAGCCGATTTCTGTGCCGGTTGGTAACATTACGAAGGGGCATGTTTTTAATGTTACTGGTGATGTGCTGAACTTGAAGCCCGGCGAGAAGTTCAACGTCACCGAGCGCTGGGCAATTCATCGCAAACCGCCGCAGTTTGATGAACTTGAGAGTAAGACGCAGATGTTCGAGACTGGTATTAAGGTCATCGACTTGTTGACTCCATATGTACAGGGTGGAAAAATTGGACTTTTTGGAGGTGCGGGAGTTGGCAAGACAGTTCTGATCCAGGAGATGATTCAGCGAGTTGCACTGAACCACGGCGGTGTTTCTGTCTTCGCCGGTGTTGGTGAGCGCACTCGTGAGGGCAACGACCTAATTGTTGAGATGATTGAGGCTGGTGTTTTTGATAAGACTGCGCTAATCTTCGGGCAGATGGACGAACCGCCTGGTACGCGTCTACGCATTGCTCTAGCAGCACTTACCATGGCCGAGTATTTTCGTGACGTGCAGAATCAGGATGTTTTGTTGTTCATCGACAACATCTTCAGGTTTACACAGGCTGGTTCTGAAGTTTCAACACTTCTGGGCCGTATGCCGTCTGCGGTTGGTTATCAGCCTACTCTTGCTGATGAGATGGGTGCACTTCAGGAGCGTATTACTTCTACGCGTGGACATTCAATTACTTCACTACAAGCGATTTACGTTCCAGCTGATGACTACACTGATCCCGCACCAGCAACCACTTTTGCACACCTTGATGCGACCACTGAGTTGAGCAGAAACGTCGCGTCGCGCGGAATTTACCCTGCAGTAGATCCGTTAGCTTCAACCTCAAGAATTCTGGACCCTCGTTATGTCGGGCAGAGACACTACGATGTTGCTAATGCGGTCAAGGTAATTCTACAGAAGAACAAGGAACTACAAGATATCATAGCACTTATTGGTATTGATGAACTGTCTGAAGGGGACAAGATTTTGGTCAGCCGCGCGCGAAAAATTGAGCAGTTTTTGGGGCAGAACTTTTACGTTGCCGAGAAGTTTACTGGAAGACCAGGTTCAACAGTTCCGGTTGATGAAACTATTGAAGCATTTGAGAACATCGTTGAAGGTAGGTATGATAATATTTCTGAACAAGCATTCTCTGGAATTGGCGGAATTGAAGACCTTGAGGCCAAGTGGAAGAGCATTCAGAAAGAATTCGGGCTGTAAATTTGGTGCTAGAATAGTTGTGGGAATGGTGAAAGTGGTTGGAGTAGTATGAATCAGGTGCAAATTGGAGAAAAGCAAACAGCGGATGCGGATTTTGAACAACTCGCACTCAGGAAGGTAAAGCGCGCGCGAATTCAGGAACTTGCTGATAACTTGGGTGATTTTGGATCTGGTGCATATCCTGTTGGCGTTCCGCGAACAACAACTATTGCAAATTTACGCGAGAAGTATGGAGCGCTTGAAGCTGGTGACGAAACTGAAGAGGTCGTTAGCGTCACTGGGCGTGTAATCTTTGTGCGCGATGCCGGAAAACTGGTGTTTGTTACACTACAAGAAGGTCAAGGTCAACGCCTCCAAGCGATGCTGAACGCGCGTGAACTGGTGTCGCATTCGCTGGTTGAAAGTGCAGACTTGGTCAATGATGAGGGCGTAGAGTTAGCACCTGGTGCCGCATCGCTCAAGTGCTTTAAGCGAGTTGTTGATTTAGGCGACCACATTAGTGTTACTGGACGCGTGATCTCTTCGAAGACCGGTGAACTTTCTGTGTTGATTAGTTCGTGGATTCTGGCATCTAAGGCACTTCGACCGCTACCAGTTTTACACAAGGAACTTAGTGATGATGTGCGTGCGCGCCGCAGATATGTTGACCTAATTGCGAGGCAGCAAGCGCGCGATATTGTGCGCGTTCGGTCACTTGTTGTTAAGAGTTTGCGCAAGAATTTCGACGAGAGGTCCTTTCTTGAGATTGAGACACCAATTTTGCAAACAATACATGGCGGTGCGGCTGCTAGACCGTTTGTGACGCACATCAACGCGTTCGACATGGACTTGTTCCTGCGAATTGCTCCTGAGTTGTTTTTGAAGCGCGCAGTAGTTGGTGGAATTGAAAAGGTGTTCGAAATAAACCGCAACTTCCGAAATGAAGGTGTTGATTCATCGCACAGCCCAGAATTTACCATGCTTGAAGCGTATGAAGCCTACGGTGATTACATTTCGATGGCAGATTTGACTCAGGACTTGATTCAGCGCGTCGCACAAGACGTTTTCGGCACGCTCGAGGTTGAAGTACTTGACTCCAAGACGCTCGAGGTTGTTCCGTATTCGTTCGCATCTGAAAAGTGGGCGCGGTTGGATTTATACACATCTTTATCTGATGCGGCACAAAAGAAGATCACGCCTGAAACTTCACTAGATGATCTCGTTGAACTGGCGCGTAAAGTAGGACTAGAAAAAGAAATTCTTGGTGAAAAGTGGAAGTTGTTGACGCACGGAAAAGTTGTTGAGTTGCTCTGGGAGGAATTGGTTGGCGCGCATCTTTGGGATCCTACTTTTGTCATGGACTTTCCGCTTGATACATCGCCGTTGACTAGGAATCACCGCACAAAAGTTGGTATTGTTGAGAAGTGGGATTTGTATGTGCGTGGATTTGAACTGGCGACTGCGTATTCTGAACTTGTTGACCCGGTTCTTCAGCGCGGGCGGTTGGTCAAGCAGAGTGCGTTGGCGGCTCGTGGTGATGATGAGGCCATGAAGTTTGATGAGGACTTCCTCGAGGCTCTTGAATACGGCATGCCTCCAACCGGCGGAATGGGCATGGGCCTGGATCGTTTGTTGATGGCGCTAACTGGGCTTGGAATTCGCGATACGATTACTTTTACATTGGTCAAACCGCAGTAATGTTGTCAACTGAGAATCTGGAGATTACGATTGGGGCGCGTACGCTTTTGCGCTCGTCGAGTTTCGCTGTTTAAAAGGGTGACAAAATCGGACTAGTTGGTGCAAATGGTGCTGGAAAAACAACGCTGCTGAAGATTTTAATGAACCAGAACGATTCCGCAGATACCAACGACCGCATCATAAGAACTTCTAAAGTTGGCTACTTGCCGCAGGACACGCAGGTTGGAGATGTGGAGCAAACTGCACTAGATCGGATACTTTCTGCGGTCGAACTGGACAAGATTACTGCAAAACTGGTCAAATTACAGCAAGAAATGGGACACAACGACCGAATTGTGCAGAAACGAGCTATGAAACAGTATGATTTGGTGCACGAGCAGTTTTGGGACTTGGTGGTTATAATGCGACTACTGAGGCGATCAAAATCGCACTTGCACTGGGCTTTTGAGCGAGGATGTTCTTGGGCGTAAGCTCAGAGTTCTCTCTGGTGGTCAGCGCCGGCGCGGGAGCTTGTGTGCGTCCTTTTTTCTGATGCTGAAATCCTACTACTGGATGAGCCGACCAACCATTTGGATGCGGATTCGATTAACTGGCTCCGCAGTTTTCTGGTGAATTGGAGTGGTGGATTTGTGATGATTACGCACGACACCAAGTTGCTTGATTCAATTGAAGACGAAGGCGTCAAGTATCAGGTAAGGGGGCTGAACTTTCCCACGCCCGCACCCTGTTCGAAAACTCCCCTCATGGCAACCGGACTCACCAAGAACTACGGCTCAAATGAGGTGTTCGTTTCAGTAGATCTGGTAATCGACAAGGGCTCGAAAGTGGTTGTGCTCGGATTAAACGGTGCTGAAGATTTTGGCTGGTGTTTTGGAGCCTGATGTTGGTCAGGTTGAAGCTGAGCGCGGGTTCAAAATTGGTTACTACATTCAGGAGAGCATGATTTGCTGGACAACTCGAAGACGGTTCTGCAGAATATGCAAGATAGAGCACCTTCAAACCTTGATGATACTGAAGTTCGCAGCGTTCTAGGTGCGTTTATGTTCTGCGGAGATGATGTACACAAACCCACCGGAGTCTTGAGTGGTGGGGAAAAACGCGTCTAGCACTTGCACAGCTGGTTGTCTCTGGCGCGAATGTTCTCTTGCTCGACGAGCCCCGACGAATGACTTGGACCCGCAGTCTCGTGACGAGATCCTGAAAGCAATTCAGTCGTTTAGGGGGCAATAGTTCTGGTGACGCACAATCCTGGTGCGACACAAGCACTTAATCCGGACCACGTACTTCTCTCTACTATCAGATGAGATGAGGACATCTGGAACGATTCCTACCAAGAGTTGGTTGAACTGAACTAGCCATAGCCAACCACTAGTGGTGTTCACTCTTGCTCCTCTCAACTAATCCAACCTATAAAAGGCGTTCCCATTAAATCGTCCAAGAAAAACGCTATATAAAAACACAAAAATGTAGCAGTCATGTAAGCATAAAACGCCAGTAAAATAGTAACTATAATTATTCCATAAACCAATTTTTTCCTGATAAACAACGAGATTGCATAAATCAGCATAAAGAGAGTAATTATTACACCGTGGGGGGGGGGGGGGATATTCTGAGCCAAAAGTAAACAGCTAGTCGATCAAGAAAGCATAGATACACTGCCGTAATCAGTAGAAATCCGTAGAATATCAAATTATCTACCCATTTAAGTATTTTGTTAACCCGGTTTCATTCTTGCTCCTCTCAACTAATATTTCAAAAACAGTAGATGCGATAATTTCTTTGTCGGTTTCACTGGGTGGTCCATTTTGTATCTTTTAGTGTCTTTTCCTCCTATAACAAACCTCAAGGCCTTCTTGTGCGACTTTATATAAGAATTCATGATCTAAAATTATCTAAAGATCCGGAACGACTCTTTATTGCATTAGTAACTCTACTGTGAACCTTGGGTCCAGAGTAATGTGAGAAATTACAGCATTTGAAAGGTTTAGTTCGTTGTAAAGCACATTTTTGTAATTGTCCAAGCATCTAAGTCTTGACATATATCATCGGATGGAAAACTCATTTCCTCAGATCCAAACTTTTGCAAAGTAAAATTTCTGGCGTTAAGCTTATTTTGTAATTCTTGAGAGTTGTAGTCTAAAGCGGAAGTAGTTAAATCTCCTGCAAAACCTGTCAAATCTGAAACATCTGCTTGATCTGGGTGTTGTGCAAATTTGCCAGAATTCAAAAATCTTGAAATTGCTGCAAATAGATGCGGAAAATCAAGTTCTAATTTAATTTGTGGGTCAATTAAATATGGAAAGTCTTCTGAATTAAGAAACGGAGGTAAAACATTTAACTCCTGCGCCTCTTTTCGATTTTTGGGACATTGTTACAGGTATCAAGTGCCAATATTGTGCCCATTCATACCACCACAGTATACTTCATACACCTGAAATAGATTGTAAGTTCTGTATTTGCCTTAACTTGTTCAGAAAAAGTTTATTTGATATGTCTCTTGCATAGCTTTTAGGTATTGCCAATTTTTGTAGTTTGGATCACTTTTAGATTTTTTGAATAACTTGTAGCTCCTGTTCGCATAACGTCTCGATCCACGTCGAACTCGGTGCTCAAATCAGCATCAATCGTGACTTCCTGAATCTGGTCATATTCCCATGAATTGGGCAGTGAAAACCCTAAATTGCCAGAATAGCCAGTGGGGACATGTCCGAAACAAAACATGAATTGGCCAAACTTTGCTCAATTACAATGCTGCGAGTGTTTCGCGATGAGTAAATTGCAGGAGTTATGTAGTTGCCCCTCAATCTTAATGTCATCGCGCACATCCTGAAAGAACGGAATAACTTTATCCTGAACTTGATATTCCATGAGATCTAAATCAACTGCAAAATATACAGTTACACCACCGTCAAATCCAAGATCTTTAATTCTTTGCGTCGCTTTTCTTCCCTGGTAGAAACCATTATCATAAGTCATATCTCTTTCACGGTGATTCCACTCCTGCATAATCAGGAACACGCTCATGGAGTTGTCGAGGATTGTATTCAGCTCGTTTACGGTCAGTTCTTTATGTTCAGTGGCGTTAGGGGTGTTCGATAAGTAAAACGACCAACGATTTGGCAACCAATACCTTTCAGTTTCTATATCTTGTACGCATCCAACTTCACAGAAACATCACATGCGCTGGCAGCTCGCTCGTTATTACCCGTTGAAACTAGTAGTGCAAGCCAAGTGTCATAATCAGCAGTTCCATTGACAGTAAGTTTATAGAACCGCTGTACATGATTGAGCAGAAGTCGATGGAGAAGAGATTTTCATTACCTGTAGTAGAGCAAGTGTTGAAAATCAGCGCTGCCTTGAACAAGTGCACGAAATAGGTTGTTGTATCAATGGTACCCACTCCAAACTGCGCCTTTGCCTTGATTCCAGCCTTAGTTCCTGGTCCGATTGCACCAGTTGCAGTGCTATCGTTGTAGCCAAGCTCAAACTGTAGTGCGTAAATCAAACCTGTGGAAATGCCCCTTGAGTAGACGCCATCGCAAGGTAGTAGATCAAAACTTTCATGCTGCATGGCGTAACGGTGGTTCAAGTCTTGTTTAGCTGATCGAATTCCCGTACTAGCTCCGGGTATAAGTGTGAACGCGTCCATCGAAAAGAGCGCCTTGACAATCTTGAGGTTTATATAATCTAGTGGACCAATACCAGCCGCCATCTGCGGTCATTTTCCCAACTGCATTAAATAGACCAGATGCTGCCACAACAATTTGTTGAACTGGTGCCGAAGTCGTACAATCCAAGATCGATACCTTTTGCTATGAACGCACCCTGCAGCAACTTGAAGATCTTTTCATGACTACTACCGCGCTCATATGCAGCTGCGTTGTTGATCCCCTTGAAGCTGGCGTTCAGATTGCCAAGTTTTTGCTTCCATATGTTCTGAGTAGTTGGACCGAAACTCTGCACGAGATCGTTAATGCCCAGTTCATACTGCAGACCCTCACTAGTCCGTAGATTGTGGGCCAACCTGTGTGCTCGCTCTCAGAAACCTTATCAAAAGATGGAAATTGAACCGTACGTGGAGTTCAAGTATCTCTGAATGCTGAGAACTACGGTATCAATGGAGTCTGCTGGTACTTAAGAAACTGCGGGCGATGTGGTGTGGCGCAGACTACTGGTTCTCGGGGTACTTGCACTAGTTTTCGTACTACCTTCAACTTTCCACCACTACTTCTAATAGAATTTTTCAGTTCTCGCGCTTTATGTTCCTCTGCTTTTCGCGCTTGCGCCTTTCGGTATTCCACTGCTCGGTACGCGGCATTTTCAGCCTCGCGTTCTAACTTTTCAAGATGCTCTTTTGCACAGGTCTTGTCAAACTCATCCGTGCAGTTAGCGTCAACATCTGAGATTTTCTGCGGTACTTCAAGAGATCCCTCTTGCACCTTCACGCGCACACCTTCATGCGCGGTTTCAGGGGAGCCATTCTGAGCAGCGGTCGCCAACTTGCAGCCTCCGGAGAATCCGCACAACAACAAACTCAGAACTGCAAAACCAGCAGTAGTTTTTCTCCAAAATCCAGAACTAGACCGTTTCATCATCATAGTATTGGTATATCATATTCCTATGACATTTTGAAATCAGCATTAAGATTTGCTTGACAAATAAAGAACTGTGCTATATATTTGCTGTATGGATATTTTATGTGCACCTCTTCGCATTACTGTTGTAGATAGATATAAACCATGAAAAACTACACTTGTTGATAGCGTCACTTGGAGTTGTAATTGTTCTGGTTTGTGCGGGATTCACGGTGCACTCCCTGATCAGAACATTTGGCGGTTCACATGTTCGGCAAGGAGATTATTACGCAAGATGAAGCCAATTCACTTGAACAAGTTGACGACTAAGTAAAGTTCTGGACAAATGCGTCCATGTGCTTATTTTAACAAGATAACTAATCTTGATGGCATTGAGAACTTCCCCAATATCTGGATGCTTGATTTATATTCTAGTTCTATTGCCAAATTTGATGCTTGCAGCATCTTCGTAATTTTGACACCCGAAACAGTTCAATTACTGATATATCATTTCTTACGAATCTGCGTGGACTTAAAGTTGTACTTAATGGTAACCTGAAGATTGACCTGAACCCGCTCATGAAAATGCCAGTGGAAGTTGTTGCCTGCACTTCGCCGTCAGCGTGCCGCACTGTGAAAGACAGTGATTTTACTACTAGAAGCACCCACTACGCTCATGTGCTACTGAATCTACCGCGCTGAAAAATCAGGAGCAAGCAATGTGCAGTGTGCATGAGCATAGCGAACACCTCATAAAAACTTCACAGGATTTTGCACCAGGGATCTGTGCTAAACTGCAGTAGTTTAACGTCCAGTGTGTTGTCAACTCCAGCAAGTTGCACTTTCAGTTTGTGCAGCCACGGGTACTCTGAGGTGAAGTGCGGCAAATCAACAATTGAGAAACCGAACTCATTCAGTGCGTCTTGAGTTGGATGATGACGTAAATCTGAAGTGATGAACAAATCTGCACCCGAACCGTCGAAGGCATCTGCCGCGTCCTGAAAAAATGCGTCACCACTGCCACCAATTGCGAGCGAGCGGTAGATTTTCTGCGTCATGTCGTTTGTGCAGACCTTGAGCAGCGGAAGTGTTTTGGGAACTAGTTCATCCAACTTCAACTTGAATTGAGCCACGAACTCGCACAGTGGAATACCTTTTTCAACAGAATCGGTAATTTCCTGAATTGTATCACGAACTCCTCCAGTTTGGTTGTCCGCATTTGTGTGCATGACGAAATGAGCAACATTGTACTTGATCAATTTGTTGACAATTTTACCGCGAAACGAGTCTCCTCCGATCAAGTGAACGCTTCTGAAAAACAGCGGGTGGTGCGTAATCAACAAATCCGCGCCGCACTTAATCGCCTCGTCAACAACCGCCTCCGTTATGTCTACACTCAGTAAAACTGTTGAAATGTTCGACTGCAGACTGCCAACGCAAAGGCCCGGAAAATCCCAGTCCTCAGCCAAATTGCGCGGATACAACTTATCAAGTTTGCGAATCAGCACTTCAAGCCGCATCAAAAGAGCCCTGTTATGTTGCCAGATTCGTCAATATCGATGTTGTTTGCTGCGGGCGCTTTGGCAAGTCCAGGCATCGTTATAACACTACCAGTTAGTGCAACTATAAAACCAGCACCGGCACTCACTTTTAGCTCCCGAATCTGCAACTCGAAGTTTTTCGGAGCGCCCAGTTTTTTGGGGTCATCTGAAAACGAGTACTGCGTCTTTGCCATGCAGATTGGTAGTTCACCAAACCCCTGAGCCTCGAGCGCGTCCAACTGTTTTTTCGCACCAGGTGTTAGCGAAAAGCTGTCCGCTTTATAGATCTTTTTAGCAATTGCGTACAACTTTTCTTCAATTGGTTCGTACAACTTGTAAGCGTATTTGAGCTCTGATGGCTGATTCGCAACTTCAACAACTGTTTTAGCAAGTTCGAGACCGCCAGCTGAACCGTCTTCCCAGACTGCGGACAACTCGAACGGCACATTTCTACTGCTGCACTCTTTGCGCACAAATTCAACTTCCACATCACTATCCGCCCAGAACTTGTTCAGCGCGACCATAGCATTCAGCCCGAACACGTTTTGAATGTTGTCCACATGCTGCCAGAGATTTTCTAGTCCAGATTCCAGCGCCGCAAGATTTTTTTGATTGTATGCGTCTTTTTGGACACCTCCGTGGTGCTTCAGCGCGCGAATGGTCGCCACGATTACAACCACACTTGGTTTTATTCCAGATTTACGGCACTTAATGTCGATGAACTTTTCCGCACCAAGATCCGCACCAAAACCAGCCTCAGTTACAACGAATCCACCATTTTTAGTCAACTCTAGTGCTTTTTTCGTCGCAATTACCGAATTACAACCGTGCGCGATGTTGGCAAATGGACCGCCGTGGATTATCACAGGGGTACCCTCAAGCGTCTGCACCAAATTCGGAGCAATTGCGTCTTTTAGAAGCACAGTCATCGCACCGTGCGCCTTGAGATCACGAGCAGTTACCGGTTGCCCTTGACGGTTGTATGCAACAACTATATCTCCGAGCCGCTCCTTGAGATCTGCAAGACTAGTTGCTAGGCAGAAGATTGCCATCACTTCAGATACAACAGTAATCTCGAAACCGTCTTCACGTACAACCCCGTTGATTGTACCGCTTGCTCCATGTGAAATTCCACTAGTGATGTGCCGTAGTTGGCGGTCGTTCATATCAACACTGCGCTTGAGAGTTATTCTTGTTGCGTCGATTTCTAGTTCATTTCCCTGCTTGATGTGGTTATCCAGTAGTGCCACCAATAAGTTGTTTGCCGCTCCTACTGCGTGGAAATCACCTGTAAAATGCAGGTTGATGTCTTCCATCGGAATCACTTGTGCCCAGCCACCACCAGCTGCTCCACCTTTTACGCCGAAGACTGGACCTAAACTGGGCTCTCGTAGTGCGGCAACAGTCTTGTACCCAAGTTGGTTCAACGCGTCCGTCAAACCAACGGTTGTCGTCGTCTTGCCCTCACCAGCAGGAGTTGGATTGATCGCGGTCACCAAAACCAGCTTCGCCCTCGAGTCTGCGACACAAAAGTCAGTAGATAATGGCAACTTCGCCTTATATTTTCCATACAACTCCAAATCATCATGTGCAACACCAAATTCAGCAGCAACTTCTTGAATTGGTCTAGGTTTTACGCTATTAGCGATTTCAATATCAGTCTTAAGATCCATGCAGGCATTATAGCACATATTGGTAGTTTGCGGTGGTTATGCTATAATGTTGGTATGAAGATGCTTTCTGAATTGTTTAATACTATTGACGTTGAAGTCAGTGAAGATGTTGAAATAGAAGGCATTAAGACAAATTCCACAGCCGTTGAAGATGGCGATTTGTTCCTGTGTACAAAGGGTGCACACGCAGATCGACACGATTTTGTTGACGATGCGGTTTCAAGGGGCGCACACGCTGTTGTCACTTCACGAGATTTGATTACAACCGCTGTGTGTGTGCGAGTTCCTGATGTTGATGCGGCTGCAGATTTGTTGTTCCAGAAGTTCTACGACTATCCGCAGAATGAACTGGAGATGTATGCGGTCACAGGAACGGACGGTAAGACCACAACTGCCTGGATTTTGCAGCAACTACTAGGCACCAACTACTGCGGGAACATTGGAACAAACGGTGTGGTTTACTGCGGCCGCACTGACCCCAGTTTGAATACAACACCTGATTCAGATAAGGTCTACACATATCTTCGAGAGTTCAAGAATTCTGGGCTGAAAGCTGCAGTTGTGGAGATGTCATCGGAGGCCGTTCATTACAACCGCTTGCAGAATCTGAAGTTTGGAGTAGTCGGTTATACCAATGTGACTTCGGAGCACTTGAACACGCACAAAACAGTTGAAAAGTACGTGCAGGCGAAAATTGAAGTGTTTAGACGGCACTTGAGCAGTTCAGGGGGCACAAATCGTCGACCTTTGGCAGTTATAAATGATGATGACCACTACTCACAGCGGTTCAAGCGTGCAGTTGTGGAAACATTCGCAGGTCGCGTTGAAATTGCAACTTATGGCGTGGGCGAGTCCTGCACACTCCGGATCCTGGATCGGCGCACAACCAGTCGAGGCACAGAGATAACTTTCAGGTACGCGCATAAAGAGTACAAGATTTTATCACCACTTTTCGGCGACTACAACGCATACAACTTGGCACTAGCTCTTCTGATGTGCATCGAGGGAGGGCACGCACTGGATAAGTTGCTGAAAAATCTGAGGAACCTGCACATTCCAGGCCGTTTTGAGGTGCTAAATTTTGGAAGTACTAGCCCGAAAGTTGTTGTAGATTTTGCGCACACCCCAAATGCAGTTGCCAATGTCTTAAAGTTCGTTAGTCAGAACAAGCATACACAGGCGCTATACGGTTCAGGTAGAATAATTACTGTGATTGGACAGCCGGGCGAGCGCGATGCGGTTAAAAGACCTGAAGTTGGAAAGGTGGCTGGAAAGTATTCAGATCATATTATTTTCACAGCTGATGATCCGAGATCTGAATCAGTGGAAAAAATCTGCTCTGAAATCATATCTGGAATTGATCAGCGCGCACAAACTGAAGTGAGCTTTGAGGTTGTCGTTGACCGCGAGGAGGCGATTGTGCGGGCGAAGAGTTTGGCAACTAGTGATGACATCATCATGGTGCTTGGTAAAGGTGCTGAAAAACGGCAGAAAATTGGAGGAGTTGATATTGAATACAGTGATGTGGACGCAGTGCGCAAGATTTTTGGTGGAGAGAAAGTGAAATGCTGAACTTGTTAGATTTTTTTGCTAGTGATGTTCTACTTACTGTCTTCTTCTTCGTTGTTGGGCTTGAACTTGTTGAAGAGTTGAAAAATGGTGATCTCAGAGACCTGAAACGCGCATCACTTCCAGCGCTCGCAACAATTGGAGGCGTAATAGTTCCCGCAGCAATCTACTTGCTCGTGATGCACTTTGCGTCAGTTCGCGGTGAGTTCATGTATGGATGGGCAATTCCAACTGCAACGGATGTGGCATTTTCACTGGTGGTTTTGCAATTCTTCAAGCATAAACTGCGCTCCGGAGTTAAGTTGTTCCTGATGGTTCTTGCAGTTGTAGATGACATAATAGGCATAGTAATTATAGCACTAGTTTATAGCGGAGGTCGAGGCGTTGCCGTGCCTGAAGTTCTACTTGTTGTAGTTTTGATGACTTTTTGGGCAGTACTACTCAGGCACCTGAAGAATATCAAGTCTAGTTTTAATCAGGTTGTAGCTAAAATTGCGCTGGTACTTTTGGCGTGCAGTGTGTGGTTGTTCGTGCTGAAATCAGGTGTTCATCCAACCATCGCTGGTGTTACACTGGGGCTGACTACTCCTGCAACTGTTGAGGCGGATGGAACTTCACTAGCAACCAGACTTGTCAAGTTTTTCGGACCGTTCAACAATCTGGTGGTTGTACCAATCTTCGCAGTTGTTTCAATTGTGGTTAGCGGTGCGCAGATGTTTAATACAAGTCCTGCATACGCAAATTCTGTGACTAGTTATGAACTTACAGTTGTTGTGTTCGCGGTTGTTTTTGGGCTGGTTGTTGGAAAACCGCTCGGGATTTTGCTCTTCGTCTGGATTGGTTCGCACTTAACTCCACTTGAACTTTTTCATGATCTTAGAGTTCGCAATCTAGTTGGTGCGGCACTTCTCGGAGGCATTGGTTTCACAGTCTCGTTCTTAATTGCAGCGCTCTCGTTTAGTAACGAACTAGTTGTTGCATTTGCTAGACTTGGTGTTTTGGTGGGCTCGCTCGTGTCTACGGCAGCTGGTTCTGCGTTCATATACTTTACTACCAGAAAGACCGCAACTTCAGTAGAGAATGCGGCATAATCTTGTTGATTACACTACTTCTGCGCGCGGATTTTTTCAAGTGTCATCTTCAAATCTTCAACTTTTACCAGAACTGTGCGTGCCTTTGAACCTTCGCTCGGGCCAACTACTCCGTGTATTTCTAGTAGATCCATCAAACGACCAGCCTTTGCGAAGCCAACTCGCAGTTTCCGCTGTAACATTGATGTTGAACCAAACTGCGTGGAGATGACCAGTTCAGCCGCCGCGAGCAGATTGTCCATGTCATCGCCGATTTCAGTTGCAGTATCTAGTACATTTGCGGCCTCAGAAATGTCTAAATCTGCGCGGTATTCTGGCTTCATCTGTTTTTTAGCAGCACCAACAATCTCTTCAATTTCCTTTTCAGTCACCCAACAACCTTGAATGCGTATGGGGTTCGCCGCACCCATCGGTAAAAACAGACCATCACCTTGCCCAACTAGTTTCTCTGCGCCCGCTTGGTCTAGTATAACTCGTGAGTCCGCCAGCGAAGAAGTTGTGAATGCGAGTCTTGAGGGAATGTTGGCCTTGATTAAACCAGTTACAACATCAACGGAAGGTCGCTGGGTTGCCAGCACCAAGTGGATTCCCGCAGCTCGAGCAAGTTGTGTTATCCGTTGGATTGACGATTCAACATCTCGAGGTGCAACCATCATCAAATCAGCAAGTTCATCAATTACTATGAGTAGATACGGATACGCTGCTAGTTTGCGTTCAGAACCCTTAGGAATCTTCACAGTTCCTTTACGAATCGCCGCATTAAAGTCATCAACATGCTTAAAACCGAAGTGCTGAAGATCATCATAGCGCGCATCCATTTCTTTAACGACCCACTCTAGTGCCTCTGCAGCGCGTTTCGGGTTCGTAATGATTGGAGTAAGCAGGTGCGGAATTCCATCATATATGGAAAGTTCAACGCGTTTTGGATCCACGATAATCATACGAACTTCATGTGGAGTCGCGCGCATCAGTATAGAAGTCAACATGGAGTTAACAAAACTTGATTTTCCACTACCAGTTGCACCAGCGACAAGTAAGTGCGGCATCTTCGTCAAGTTCGCAACAACGAAACCACCCTCGATGTCTTCGCCAAGTGCTGTAATCATGGGGTGTGGATTTGAAGTGGCGATCTTCGACTCCAGAACATCTCCGAGTAGCACAATCTCGCGGTCCTTGTTGGGAATCTCAACTCCGATTGCTGATTTTCCAGGTATCGGGCTCAGAATCCGCACCCGATTTGATTTAACCGCATAACCTATGTTGTTCATCAGTGCGGTAATTCTTTCAACTTTCACTCCAGTGCCCAATTTGACTTCATAGCACGTAACAGTTGGACCGCGATTGTATCCAGTGACCTTCGCGTCCACCTTAAATTCGGAAAATAGAGCCGTCAAAACCTGCATAACCGCCCTACTTGCATCAGCATCATCCTTTGAAATCCCACCGCGCGCGAGCAAGTTGTTCTTGGGAAGTTGATATGCACTCTGCCTGTTTGCGCTAACGACATTCCCTAAAACTGGTGTTTCATTATCGACCTCCTGTATTCTGTTCGCCGAAGAATTATCCGCATCAAAATCTACTTTTGGAATACTACTACTCGTTTGTGCTTCACTATGATAAACTAGATCTGAAAGTGATCGTGCCTGCATAAAATCAAATGAAGATTGATCCAGGTCATCAACTAAGTTACCAGTGTACGTATCAAATGGAGAAAGTGCAGGTATTCTTAAAACTGAACTCGCACTAACTGCTGAATTCGTGACTTTAGAAGAAGTATCATCCACCTCGTCTTCGATTGGGCTATCAAAAGGAACTGGTGCACTTTCTGAGCCCGCACCTTCTTCCTCGCGTAAGTTGTCCTCATCATCAACTTGATTTTTACGCCTCTTGAAGAGTTTCGCAATGTGCGTCCACACCTTGTGTTCAGCAACTCCAGCTGCCGCACCTGCAACAACTTCATCCGCACTTTGAGCATCTGCAGTTTTTCTAGCCGTGGATTGTCTATGTGTTGGAACACCAGGTGCAAGCATGAGATTTGGGCTGCTGTCTTCTGGTCCTGCATATGGCTGGTTGTTGAACTTCGCAAATGTTGTTGAATTTTCCGCTGGATTCTCCGCTGAGTTCTTTTTGTGCTGGACAATTGCCTCTTTAAGAGCGCTGTATTTCGCAGGTATCTGACTAATCGGAGTTGCTGTCACAACCAACACTCCGAACGCACCAATCAACATCAGGATCGGAACTGCGCAATAAACGGTTAGTCCAGCGGACAGAGGATTTGCGAAGATATAGCCCAGAAGACCGCCCGCATCTCGAACAGCGCTCACGCTAACTGCGACGCTTGGATTATGACGTACAATAGAAACAAGGGAACAGATGCAGATGAGAATGCACAGTATGCCTATACTAATTCTCCCATTATCTGCCCCCTTGAACTTACTCAGCGCAACACGAACTCCGAGCCAACCGAATACCACGGGCATTAGAACAACAACTGAACCAACCACACTGGAAATGATCAGGTGTAGAAAATCAAGAACCACCGCTGAAATGCTGAACCACTCGCGCACAACAAGTGCAATGCAAATTGACAACAACAGTATGCCACCAAGATCTCGTGAATGCTTCCAGGCGAAGAACCTAACGAACAAGTTTGGACTGCTGAATTCGCCATTGTCCAGATCAAATTCTTCTTGTACATTCCTCAACCTTGTGGTCTGATTTCTGCCTGAACTAGGTGACCTCCGCGCAGTGCGTGCAGGTTCATTAGTAGTAGATTTACGCTTAGACGCAGTACCATTTCGTACCAGTCTGGATGTTCGTGCAGTAGAATTCATACTACCTCATTATATCAGATTTTCCCCTTTCTCGTATCTGGCTCTCCAGTTCGTATGATTCACGCATGGCATGCTGTGCAGTTTCTTCTAGCTCATTTGTAAAACTACTGATTTTGCCATACATATATATACTACTTGCAACCTCTTGGTACTTCTCACCAGCGCCCCCTGACCAAATCCAGGTGCTCTAAATCCCTGGTGTTTCGTATATCAACGAGCGGATTTCTCGAGCCACATTAGCGAGCTGGAGTGCCTTACGCCGCAAGTCTTCCACATCCGCATATTGCATGGTTACCCCAAAGATAATGCAAGTGCTGCGTCTGTCTCACACAGAGCTTCTTCAACCTTCTTCAAGAATGCAATAAACGTCATCCATATCTTGACCTTGTACGGTCCCTTCTTTGCACCCTCTGAGTAGTTGCTGTATGCCTCATTGAACGCACCAAATGTCTTCTCAGTCACAAAACCAGAAGTTGTCAGTTCCTGAATACGATTGCGTAGAGTGCAAGTTCATTATATATGTTGTCCCTTGAGCTTTCAATTGAAGAAATTGAAGAAACTGCACTACTGAGTTCCTTACGATACATTTATTTATACTAGCCATTATCTAACCTTTCACTAAGCGTTACGAGAACTTGTATTCTCGCAGTGGGTGAACTACGCAGTTAATTATATCTACTACTTCAAGTCTTCAGCGACAGTTCAGGAGAATGTGAATAATTAGTTGGTGCGT
>AXYY01000113.1 GCA_000485475.1 Candidatus Ancillula trichonymphae ImTpAt | reverse complement strand
TGAAGAAGCACAAAAGCAAGCAGCTGAGGAAGCAGGTTCGGCACCGATTTCTGCAACAATTCGCAATCGCATCAAGAAGTCTATTGAATCTATCAAGTAAAAAGAACTGATTTAGTAGAAGTTGTAGAAAAGACAATGCTGAAGATTGCCTCAAAGGCGTCGGGAGTTATCATTTTGGTAATCCTTACCCTGGTTGTTGTTTTCTTGTGCATTGAGGCCTTTCCGTCTCTAACTGCCGGTCAAGATGGGCTTCGAGATCAGATTCCATGGTTTGCGAATTCAGGTGACCATAACATCTGGGAGTATTCCTTACCACTTCTGTTCTCGACCATCTTGGCCTCACTTTTGGCTTTGGTAATTGCTGTTCCGCTTTCGATTGCGGTTGCACTGTTCTTGACGCATTATGTGCCGAAGAAGATTAGTTCAGTTTTCAGTTCGTTAATTGATCTACTTGCAGCAATTCCCTCAGTTGTTTATGGTTTATGGGCGGTTATAGTTCTAGTTCCTCATTTGTCAGATGTTTTTACTTTTCTTGCGAATAACTTCGGCTGGATTCCGCTGTTTCGAGGTCCTGTGTCTGAACCTCCGCGCGTACTACTGACAGTTTCAATTGTCTTTGCAGTCATGATTATACCCATTATTACCGCACTTGCAAGTGAAATCTACTCGCAGACGCCACGTTTGAACACCGAAGCGGCTCTTGCACTAGGAGCGACGAAGTGGGAGTCCATAAAACTGAGCGTCCTGCCTTTTGGGAGGTCTGGAATAGTTTCAGCAAGTATGCTAGGACTTGGACGCGCACTCGGCGAGACAATGGCGGTTCTGATGATTCTTTCACCTGGACGTAAATTTTCACTAGCAGTTTTGATGTCTGGACAGCACCAAACAATTGCAGGAAATATTGCGGCGAATTTTCCAGAAGCAGGCAGTTTAGGAGTTAGCGCCCTGATTACAACTGGTTTGGTGCTTTTCTTGCTGACTTTCGTTATCAACTACTTTGCGCGAAGAATTGTTGCACTTCCAGTTAAAAAGAAGAGGAGTAGGAGTGAACGAAAGCACTGACTTGCGCAGAAAACTCACCGACAAGATTATGACGGTAGTTATTGCACTAGCGTTTTTGATTACACTAGTGCCGCTAATCTCAACGGTTTGCAACACACTAGAACTCGGCGTAACGAGGTTGAATTGGGATTTTTTGTCCAATACGATGAAGGGGGTCATTGGCGGACGGCCTCCATTTGGTGGCATCTACCACGCAATCGTCGGAACTAGTTTGGTAACTCTTGGAGCCGCATTTATCGCAGTTCCAATCGGTATTCTTGCTGCCATTTATCTGGTTGAATATGCGTCTGAGCAGAAGAATTCTCTAGTGCGCTGCATCGGTACTCTAGTTAACGTGATGACTGGAATTCCGTCAATTGTTGCAGGTCTCTTCGCGTACGCATTTTTCGCAATTGTTATGGGTCCAGGTGCTGTTTTCGGTTTCTCTGGTTCATTGGCGCTTTCGGTGCTGATGATTCCAACTGTTGTTCGTTCAACTGAAGAAATGCTGAAGGTGGTTCCGCAGGACATGCGTGAAGCTTCACTAGCATTAGGCATCTCGAAAGAACGGACTATTTGCTGCATAGTTCTACGCATTGCGCTGCCCGGAATTATCACGGGAATACTACTTGCCATCGCCCGCATTATTGGAGAAACTGCACCGTTGTTGATAACAATTGGCACATTTGATTCACTGAACGTTAATCTGTTTAGCGGACGCATGATGACATTACCGGTCTACATTTATGGACAATACCAGGAGGGACTTGCAACTTGTTCGCCGCAAGCCATTCTGGACGGTTGTATTGAAACTATTAGGTCGCAGCGCGCGTGGGCGGCAGCGTTGGTACTGATTATCATAGTTCTTGTGTTGAATATTATTGGGCGCTTGATAAAGGCGAAGTTGACGAATAAAAGTGGGAAGTGAAATTATGGTTGAAGAAGAATTAAGTAAAGAGGAGAAAAAGAAGTTGA
>AXYY01000112.1 GCA_000485475.1 Candidatus Ancillula trichonymphae ImTpAt | reverse complement strand
GCTGCACCCGCATTACCAATATTCAATAATTGCGAGACAATTGACAAATGCGCCGAGGACGAAACTGGTAGAAATTCAGTTAATCCTTGAAAAATACCCAACACTATTGCTTGAAAACTATCCACATGTTTATTGTAACATAATTACGTACCCTTGATTTTATTACTTTTTCAGCCTTAATTTTGGTCACCTCTGTATTTTCAGTGGTTTTTACAAAAAGTTCAGCTTGTATCTTCTACGGAGTACTGTATGTTGCACACCAAAAACTGGCAGTTTCCCATGTTTGAGCCACTTTGAGCAAATTTTGAGCAAATGAAGTGATAAGGTCTAGACCGTAAACTTGGCGCGAAAAGTAACTAAAATTTAATGCAGTAAATTCAACATTTATTTAATTGTCTATGCTATAATATGAGATATGGAGAATAGCTACCTTGCTACGATTAAGGTCGTAGGTATCGGTGGGGGCGGTGTAAATGCTGTCAACCGCATGGTAGATGTCGGTCTAAATGGGGTTGAATTCATTGCCATCAACACCGACGCGCAGCACCTGATACTTTCCGACGCTGATGTGAAACTTGATATTGGGCGGGAGCTGACGAACGGATTGGGTGCAGGTGCAGACCCCAACATCGGCAAGCAGAGTGCAGAAGATTCTGAGAACGAGATTGAAGAGGTTCTTCGAGGCGCAGATATGGTGTTCATTACTGCGGGTGAGGGTGGAGGAACTGGAACTGGAGGTGCGCCGGTTGTTGCACGAATTGCTCATGATCAGGGTGCGCTAACAGTTGGCGTGGTCACCAAGCCCTTTGCGTTTGAGGGGAAACGGCGCATGAAACAGGCGGAAGCAGGTATTGAGGAGTTAAAGAAAGAGGTTGATGCACTCATCGTAATTCCGAACGAGCGGTTGCGGCGCATGGGTGACAAGAATCTTTCATTTTCAGATGCCTACAGGCTCGCTGATGAGAACTTGATGAAGAATGTGCAGGCGATCACGGAGATAATCACTAAGGTTGGTGAGCAGAATGTTGATTTTGCTGATGTAACTTCTGTCATCAAAGGTTCAGGAACTGCAATCATCGGAATTGGTCAAGCGCACGGTGAAGATCGCGCAATCAAGGCAACTGAGCAAGCAATATCATCTCCGCTGCTTGAGGCATCAATTGACGGTGCGCGTGGAGTCATTTTCTGCGCATTTGGCTCACAGGAACTGTTAACACTTGATGAAGTTGGAGAAGCATCCACACTTGTTGAAGAAGCATCACATCCAGAAGTCAACAAGATCGATGGAATCTACTGGGATGACACGCTTGGTGAAGACATTAGGGTGATCGTTATTGCAACTGGTTTTGACAACTCTCAAGATGCAGATCCGAGCCAGATTAGTAAAACGTTCAGCGCACAAAATCAGGCACCTAAAATTGTTGAAGAAGTAGTTTCTACACCGGCAGAAAAAAAAGTTGCTGCACCAACTTCAACAGGGACGAATTCAGAGGTGAGCGCGCGCAGTGGCTACACGCAGAAGATTACAGATTTTGAAAGTTCTTCAGGCTTTACTTCTAAGAGTATTTTCAATTCTTCAGGCGGAGTGAACCAGAGTGGTTCGTTGAGTGTGCTTTCTGGACAGCTTTCCGCAGTTTCAGGGGAGATTGGTAGTGCCAAGGAAAAGTTTGGAGACAATGGACGAGATGAACACACAGAAGGAAAGGATAACCTGGATATTCCAGATTTTCTAAATGATTGATAGGAGAACGAATGGCGAATGTATTTACAAAAGCTGCTAAGTGGCTGGGTGTTGTGGCAGAGACAGAGGAGGATTACTACGATGACGACTACGGTTATGGTGGCAATCCGGACAATTCGACGGCTCTTCGCGCACAATCGGTTGTTTCAAGGCCCAAGGTGGGGAACTTGCATAGTATAGCTGTGTTGCATCCACAATCGTTTACGGCTGATGCACGTGCAATTGGAGAAGCGTTTCGTGATGGCACGACAACTCTTATTAACTTGAGTGACTTGGCAGATCCAGACGCACAAAGAATTGTTGATTTTGCATCAGGACTAGCATTTGCTATGGATGGTGACTTTAATCGTGTTGATAGAAGAGTTTTCTTGCTCACGCACAAGAATTCTGAAGTTATTTCGGATAGTGCTCCTCATTCTACAACCACAGACTTTTACAATCACAACTAGTAGGGGTTATAATGGCATTATTAACAACGGATGACATAAGGTACAAGAAGTTCTCATTGACGCGCTTTCGGCATGGCTACGACATGGACGAGGTGGATGAGTTTCTTGAAGAGATAATTCAATCAATTGACGAGTTAACGCGATTAGCTCAAGGAGTGGCAGTGAATACTGGTGCTTTTTCTGCAGTTGGTGCAGTTAATCCGCCCACGTTAAGCGACATCAGCAACAACCCGATTGTCCAGAGTTTGCGTGCAGAAAATACTGGACTACAACAGAAAATGAACGAACTTCTTGAACAGCAAACGCGCGGGGCTAGACAGTTTGACAACGTACAACTTCTGCGCGACAATCAAGAGTTGGTGACCCGTTTGAAGCAGGCGGAAGAACAAATCGACAATCTCACAAATCAGATCAACGATAATTCTGCCAAAAATCCACATGATGCGGTTGCTCAAATACAGAAACTTACTGGTGAACTCGCAGTTTTACAGCGTGATTATAATGCGGTGGTAGATCAGAAACAGGAATTAGATAAGGAAGTTGAAAAGTTAAAGCAGTCGTCTGATTCAAATGCTGGAGATGCGGACGCCTTAAGAATTGAACTGGAACAAGTGAAGCAGCAGCTAGATGAATCGAACTCGCATGTTACTCGTCTGCAGGTAAAACTACAAGCTGTGCAAACTTCTTCAGAGACAGATCCACTTTCTGTAATTTCAAGTGCTGCATCGGCTTCTGTTGAGGGTGCGTCACAAGCGGCTGCCATGTTGAACATGGCACAACAACTTCATGATGAATATGTCCAGAAGGGCAAGAATGAAGGCGCAAAACTTATTGAAGATGCACGCATTGAGAGCGAGAAGCTGATTTCAACTGCCAAAAGTGAGCATGATCGTTTGATTTCAATTGCGCAAGAAGAGAACCGCCGCATAATTTCTGAGGCGAAAGAAACAGCAGATTTGACGTACGGGACACTTGCGAAGGAGCGTTCGAACATCGAGCACAGGATTGATGAACTGCGCCTATTTGAGCGCGATTACCGTAACCGCCTGAAGACATTTCTTGAGAACTTGTTAGATGGTGTTGATCGTCGCGAGCCTAATAGTTCGTCGAGCAAGAAAAATACAAAAGATGTTTTGAGTAGCGAAAATGACGAAACCTCAAAAGATTCCACTATTTAGTCGTAAAACAACACTAGTTTTTGTCTTTTTGTGTGCGGGGGCGGTTGATTTGATCAGCAAGTTCTTAGTTGTTGAGTATAATCCAAAAAGCGTTCTGTATAATTCAGGGGTTGCGTTTTCTATGTTCTCAGTGAGCGAAGTAGTGCCAAAAATGATGATGTTTGTTTCTGTGGTTGTTGGCATAACTGGACTCCTTATTGCAGTTGTTAAAAGGGCTCAAATGACAACAACTTGTAGGCTCGGGGTGCTGTTAATTGCTTCTGGCGCGTTTGCAAACGGAGTTGATCGATGTTTCAACATGCTGCATAATGTGAGCGCAGGTGCGTCCGTAACTGATTTCATAAACTACAGCGATCTTTTCACTGGTAATGTTGCAGATGTTTTTGTTGTTCTTGGCTCGATTGTACTGGCAGTTTCAATGGTGCTGGAAACTAAATCTAATAGGTGAATATGTCACTGGTGGTTGAATATCTTGATGAAGATATAGTTGTTGTGAACAAGCCAGTTGGTATGATTGCGCATTCTGCTGCGAATTTCCAGGGGCCAGATGTTGTGTCTGAACTTGAAAAGCAGGGCATTTCAATTGCGGTAAGTGCACCAGAGGATGCAGATATGAACCGTCGAGGAGTAGTTTCACGTCTTGATGTTGGAACTTCTGGGTTGCTCGTGATTACTAGAACAGATAAGGCGTTTTCTAGTCTTAAGGAGCAGTTTGCGGCACACACAGTTGTCAAGAAATACAACGCACTAGTTGAGGGCAGATTTTCATTACAGCGCGGGTTGATTTCTGCGCCCATCGGTAGACATCCAAAAAACCGGTGGAGATATACGATTGTGGAAGGTGGAAAGGGGGCACGCACGAATTTTGATGTTCTTGCGGAATATCGTCTGGCAGATAAAACAAGTGTGGTAACTTATCTTGAACTTTGGTTGGAAACTGGCAGAACGCACCAAATTCGTGTACATATGCAGCACTACGGGCATCCACTAGTTGGTGAGCGAATCTACAAGCGAAACCGTTCAAGAGTTGACGAGCACCTGCAGTTAACAAGACCGTTTCTGCACTCAAAGTTCTTGGAGTTCGTGCATCCAACTCGCGGCGATTTGGTCAACTTCGAATGTGAACTGGCACTTGATCTGCAACAGGCACTCGAAGAGTTGCGCGCACAAACAGCGCAGAATAATTAGTAGTCTCGCAGTAATTAAGATGTGGTATAATAAGGTCATGAAAGGTAATCAAATTACTGAATGTCGTGATCAAAATTTGAAAGTAGACAAAATACCAAAGAACTACTTGGAGTTGAGCAATGACGCTCTACGGGGAAAAATCGCAACTGCAAAAAAAACGCTTGGCGATAAACTTTATATCATGGCTCATCACTACCAGAAAGATGAAATTGTGGAATTTGCTGATGTTACTGGTGATTCCTTGTATTTGTCAATAGAGGCCGCAAAGAACAAGAATGCAGAACACATCATCTTTTGCGGTGTTCATTTTATGGCGGAAACTGCGGATATTCTTTCCGAAGACTGGCAGAATGTGTATCTACCAGATGAAAGCGCAAGCTGTTCAATGGCGGATATGGCGAATCTTGAAGACTTGCAGATCGCGTGGGAAAAGTTGCTCAGCAAGTTTGGTGCAACTATTTTACCGTTGACATATGTGAATTCTACTGCACAAATTAAGGCATTTGTTGGCG